>JBJTOW010000139.1:0-8790 GCA_046074805.1 Planctomycetota bacterium
ATTGCGAATACCCACTCCAAAAAGATTCACGAATCGAAACCGGGAAGGGAGCCAAAAAACTACAAGTGGGCGATCACAAAATCGATCAGCTCCTGGCAACGGAAAAAACCGGGCCAGAAGTTGTGTCCCTGGCCCTCGGGCACAACCAACCGCACCAGATTTTCGGCGCCCGCCGCCTTGTAGCGCGCCGTGAACTCGCCCGAGTTTTCCCGCAGCGGCACGACGCGGTCCACATCGCCATGAATCAGGAACACGGGCACCTTGGCCCGCGCCAGCCGATCGGCCTGCTCGATGGGATTGAGCTCAACGCGTCGCGCCTCCAGCTGATCAGGCTTCAATCCGTACGCTCCAGCGGCGTTCGCCAGTCCAGGGTACGAACGGAAATCGAATACCGGGTAGATGCCGGCCAGCCCCGCGACCTTGTCTGGATTCGCGCCTGCCCAGGCGGCGACCAGCAACCCGCCGCGGCTGCGGCCCAGCACCACCGGCTTGGCGGCGAAGCCGCGCCGTTCCACCAGTTCACGGTACAACTCGGTGAACAGCCGCTGCCCCTCGGGGCTGCCGTAAGCCTCGCCCACATCGATCCCCGCGACCGCGATCCCGGCCTCCGTGAACCGCTCGTGCATCCATTTTTCATGGGAATCCGGGAGCGGTGGCAGTGTCGGCGCATACAGCACCCACGGCTGAGGCCGTTTCGGCGCCGCCAGCGACGATTTGCCGTCCGCCGAATCCGTCCCTGGTTTCGCGGGAGTAGCGGCGGTAGCCGCCGGCGTCTCGCCCTGCTTAGCTCCCGGCTTGGCCGTTGTTGGCTTGGCCATTGTTGGCTTGGACATTGGATGGAAAATGAACGCGGTGCGGCCCGCGACAACGAATGTTTCGCCCGGCAGGACCATCGTTCGCGGCGCTGGTACTGGATTGGCAGTGGGCTTGGGCGCGACTGCGGCTTGACTGGCAGTCAGCGGCTCGTCCGCTTGCGCGCGGCCGCCCGCTAACCCAAGCGGAAACCGAGGCGAATCGCGCCATTCATCCACAATGAGCATGCCAGTGACGCAAGCGGTCGCCACCAGACTTCCAAACAATCGAGAAAGTTGAAAACGCATGATGTCGGCGGCTCGCGGGATGCGGTGGATGGAGCCGCAAAGGTAATCCGCCGCCGCCCACGGGGACAAGTCCCGCCCTTCAAACCAGCGGATTCCCGGATTGAGGTTTTCAACGCTAAATCCTCGGGCTACGTCGAAAACGCGACTCGAAAACTTCCACCAGATCCAAGTCGCTCAGAATCCGGCTGCGGCTGTCGATGTAAGTGTGTTCGAGTTCGGCGAGAGTCACTTCATCGCCGGCTCGATGGAGTTTGATGTAGGCGTCGATGAGGATCGTCGGCGGATTGCCCCGCAACCGCATTCCCAGGATGTGAAACAACGACACGGGAACGCCGTGCATAAACGCTCGCAGCCAAGGCTTGATTACCCAGACCACCAACGCGAGGCTCGTGAAAAACATCAAGGCGATCAGCGCCAACACAACCGGTACGAAGGCCAGAGGCGTCGTGTCCATGCGAAGTGTCTTTCCTGGCGGAAGTGATTGGGGCAACCTGGGCCATCGTTGCGATCGCAGCCGCGAGCGATGGCTTGACGCCGGCGGTTGGGCGTTGACGAACGCTCGCCCGTCCTGCGGCCAACTCGTGGACGGAGCGAGCCCCTATTCCACGTAGAGAAATTCGGTCGTCGCCAATAAGGCGTGAGCTAGAAGCGGCCAACGCGTGTCTTCGCTCGCGGTCGCGACCAGTTCCAACGCCTCTGTTCGTTCGGTATCCGTCGGTGCTCGTTGCAGTATGCGGTGAAAAAGCCAGTCCACGCGGCCGGCGTCCGAATTAGCTTCGTCGCAAAGGGTTGCGAGCCGAGCGGCGGCGACGTGCATGAAATCGCTGTTCAGCAGATACAGATGCTGCAGCGGCGTGGTCGTCGGCACACGCCGCTCGCTGTGCTGCTTCGCGTCGGGGAAGTCGAACAGTTTGAGCAGGCTGGCCGGTTTTTGGCGGCTGATGGTCCCGTAGATCGTGCGACGTTGGAAGGCCGGATCGTCCAGTTTTCCGGAGGGGCCAAATTGCGAATGATCGAGCTGTTCCGAAAGCGCGAGGACCGAATCCCGCCAAGCTTCCGGCTCGAGGCGTCGCCGTCTCATGCCCGCAAGCCAACGATTCTCCGGGTCGTTCGTCCCGGCGACGGCCGCCTGCCGCCATGTGTGTGATGCGAGGATTTCGCGGTGCAGCCATTTCAGCGACCAGCCATGGGCGACAAAGCGCTGGGCAAGGTCGTCCAACAATGCGGGGTGGGATGGCCGCTCGCCCAACTGGCCGAAATTGCTGGTCGTGCGCACGAGCCCTTCCCCAAAGTGCCATGCCCAGACGCGATTGACGATCACGCGGGCGGCGAGCGGTCCGGAGTCGGTCACGATCGCTTCCGCCAGTTCGCGCCGGCCGCTCGCCTTGCTCGAAAAGGGCGGCGGAACGTTGGAACGGGACAGCACTTCCAGGAAGCGCCGCGGGACGATGGGGCCATGCCGGTTCGCGTTTCCGCGGATGAAAACCGGGAGATCGCGGGGTTGCCCGGGACGAAAGTCTAGGTAGGTCCAAGCCGGATCGCTGCCGTTGAGCCACAAGCCGGCGTCGCGGACGGCGTTGGCGATCGGTCCAGGATAGAGCGCGATCGCCTTCAGTCGTTTTAATTCGGCGTCGACGGCCGCAACCGCCGCTTCGTGGGACGCGGTGTCCTGGCCTTCGCGTTTCGCCGTGTCGCGATGCTTTTTGGCGTAGTCCAGTCGCAGTTGCGTATCGACGATTTGCCGCTGGACTTCCGTGAGCGCCTCCGCCGCTTCGCGCGGCGCCGGTTCCAGCGGCCACTCGACCGGCTGAGTACTGGCCATGACGCCCGCCAACGCGTAGTAATCTTCGGTGCGGATCGGGTCGAACTTGTGGTCGTGGCAGCGGGCACAGGCGACGGTCAACCCGAGGAATCCGCGAGTTACCGTGTCAAGCCGCTCGTCCCATTCATCGGCCACGATCGTAGCGATCACATCAGCCGCCAGTTTTGGCTCTTTGTGGTACACGGGAGATAGCCCGAGAAAACCGAGCGCCGCAAGCTGCTCGGGGGCCGTTGTCCGCAAATCCATGAGGTCGGCCGCCAGTTGGCGACGCACCTGCTCGTCGTATGGAATGTCCTCGTTCCACGCGCGGATGACCCAGTCGCGATACCGGAACGGAAACCGCGGCGCTACGCAGGTCGCCTCGGAAGTCGGGTGGTCCTCCGCGTACCGCGCGACATCCAACCAGTGGCGTCCCCACCGCTCGCCGAAGCGCGGCGACGCGAGATACCGGTCGAGCCATCGTTGGTACTGGTCGGGTGCATCGCTGGAGCGAGTCTCGTCGAGCTCTTCGGGGGAAGGAGGCAATCCGAGAAGATCATAGGAAAGACGGCGAAGCAGCGTGCGCGTCGGAGCTTCGGCGGCCGGGACCAGCCCATGCGCGATGACATCTTGAAGCACGAACGGGTCTATCCGGTTTCTGGCTAGTGGCGATAGGGTCGGATTCGATCCATTCGTTGTCGGCACGAGCGATCCCGGCAACTGCTGTGTCGCGAGCGGCTGGAACGCCCAGAAACTTCGGCCGGTGGCGATGTCGATGCCGCGGGGCGTTGGGTTGGCTGTCCCGGATCCACCGTCCTCGTTGGTGTTAGAGCCGATCGCGGCCGCTGGCCCAGGGAACACGGCTCCGCGTTCGAGCCAGCGTTCGAAATCGGCGATGACGTTCGCGGGCAGCTTCCCGTCGGGCGGCATTTCGGAAACGGTCCCGGAATAACGGATCGCCGCGAGCAGCAGGCTGGAGTCGGAGCGATCAAGGTTGACCGCCGGTCCCGAGTCGCCGCCTTTGACGATCGCCGCGCGGTGGTCTAGTCTGAGACCGCCTTTGGGGGCCGCGATTTGCGTGGAATGGCAGCTGTAGCAGCGTTCCGCGAGCACCGGGCGGATGCGGCGTTCGAAGAAATCGAGATCCGCGGCCGAGCTCGGAGGACTCGTGGCCGCGGGTTTGGCCGATTCCCGCTGCGGGGGTGGCGCGGGGAAACGGGTCACTTGAAGGTTGCGCAGCGCGGCTCGGGTGTTCCAAGTGGCGATGCCGAGCGGCCGAACGGGCTCTTGTTCCCACCAGATTGAGAACCGTTTATCGGCGGCCTGCAGATTGACGATTTGCTTGTCGTCGACCCAGGCTTGGATCTGGCGTGGTTCGACGCGGAGTCGTATGCGGTACCAGCGGCCATTTTCGAACGGCACGTAATCGGTGGTTTCGTTTTCGATCGCCGAATAGTCGTCGATGTTGCTCAGTCCGGTAGCGCCACCACCCCATCCGCCGAGTATCAGGGTGCAGTGGCTTTTGTCGACGGGAAAAGTGAGGCCAAAGAAAAAATCGTCGCCGTCGAGGCGTTTCGCTTCGCAACGCAGCTCGTAGTTTTGACGCGGCGTTTCTCCCGTCCAAGCAATCGCAGTGCCCGGTTTACCGGCGTCGAGCACCACGGCGCCGTCTCGCCATTCCACTCGCCCGCGTTGCGCGAAAAAGTGTTTGTCGACGATCCGCCAGCCGTTCAGGTCGCGGCCATTGAAATGCGGCCAATCCTTGGGGACTGTCTCAGACCGGCCAGAGGCGGCCCAGGAGCCGATGAGCACAAGTGACCACAGCACGCGGAATGCGCGGGCGAAAGCGGTCGTAACGACGGTGGGACGCGGATGCTGCCACCGACAGGCCGCTTCTGCGGTCGATGGCGACGGGCGTTTTTGCGTTTCCCGTTGCTCCGCCCGCGTTTCCGCCGTATACTTCGCGACTTGCCAAAGCCAAAAGGGATGTTCCATGACGATCGATAAAACGTTGAGAATTAAGAAGGGCTCGGGCGGCGTCCGCAACGTGCTAAAGCGCGGCGAGCGGCTCGAAAAGCTGAAGGAAGCCGAACGTTGGAAGGACGGTTCGAGCATTCTCGGCCTCCCCAAGGTACGGGTCGCGAAGCTGTCGCTCAAGAAGAAGAAGAAAGAAAAGAAGGAAGAGGGCGAGGCCGACGCGAAGAAGGGTGGCAAGGCTGCCGCGAAGCCGGCCGCTGGGGCCAAGCCAGCCGCTGGCGCGAAGCCCGCTGCCGGAGCCGCTAAGCCGGCCGCCGCTGCTGCCAAACCGGCCGCCAAGAAGTAACGAGCTGTGCGCGTTCGACTTGAGTACGGCCGAACGGGAATGGACGTGGAGTTGCCTGCGGATCGCGTGGTCCGCAAGCTGGCGTACAAAAACGCAACTCCACTCACAGACCCCGATGGCGTGCTCGCTCAAGTTCTCGCGAATCCGACTGGAGCTCAACCGCTTGCCGAGTTGGCTCGAGGTCGTCGCGACGCCTGTATTCTGATCTGCGATATCACTCGGCCAGTCCCCAACGAGCGGATTCTGCGGCCCGTTCTCTCGACGCTCGAAGCGGCGGGTATTCCACGCGACCGGATCTTGATCCTGGTTGCCACCGGGCTGCATCGGCCAAACACCCCCGATGAGCTCGTCGAAATGGTCGGCCCGGACATCGCGGCCGCCTATCGAATCGAAAACCATGATGGCCAGCGGCTCGCGGACCATGCCTACCTGGGCGAAAGTCCGCGTGGCGTTCCGATCTGGATCGACTCGCGATACGTGAACGCCGATTTGAAAATCACCACCGGGCTTATCGAGCCCCATCTGATGGCCGGCTATTCCGGCGGAAGAAAGCTGATCTGTCCAGGTATCGCCGCCCTGGAAACCGTGAAGGTTTGGCATAGTCCGGCTTTTCTGGAACATCCCAACGCCGATTGCGGCATCCTCGTCGGCAACCCTGTCCATGAGGAGAACACGTGGATTGGGCGAAAGGCGGGCTGCGACTTTATCGTCAACGTCGTGATCGACGCCGAACGCCGGCCGCTGAAATTCGTGGCGGGCGACATGATCGCGGCGTTCGAGGAAGGGGTTGAGTTTGTTCGCGATGTGGTGAGAGACACGGTCGCCGAGCCGGTCGATATCGTCGTGACCTGCGGCGCTGGCTATCCGCTCGACACCACCTTCTACCAGTCGGTCAAGGGCATGACTGGCGCTCTTCCGATCGTCAAAGAAGGCGGTACCATCATCCTTGCCGCCAGCATGTCCGAAGGGATCGGCAGTCCACAGTTCCAGCAGCTGTTTCGCGAACATCGGTCGTTGGAAGAATTCACGCAACGAATACTCGGCCGCGATTACTTCGTCATGGACCAGTGGCAACTGGAGGAACTGGCGAAGGTGCGCCGCAAGTGCAAGGTGAAGATCGTGACCGATGGTCTGGCCCGAAGCACGATCGATGGACTGTTCGTCGAATCGGCCGCCAGCGTCGAGTCGGCGGTCGCCGAATCGCTCGCCGAGTACGGCCCGGGCGCGACGATAGCAGTGATTCCCAAGGGGCCGTATGTCTTGGCCCAAGTCGCTGGCTGACACGCAAGCAAATAGCCGTATGCTGTCGGAGTCGATTCGCCCGTCTTGCGGATCCGACGATCCGCTCCAACAATACCGGCCTTTTCCACTTCCGTACTACGTTGGAGCAGGAGTGTCACGATGGGCAAGCCCGTTAAAGTCGCCATGGTCGGTTTGGGATTCGGAGCCGAGTTCATTCCGATCTACCAAGCGCATCCCGACGCGCAGGTCCACGCGATTTGCCAGCGGAACAAAGAGCATCTGGACATGATCGGCGACCGATTTGGGATCGGCGCTCGGTACACCGACTTCGACGCTGTGCTGAAGGATCCCGAGGTCGACTTCGTTCATATCAACAGCCCGATTCCCGATCACGCCTGGATGTCGCTCGCGGCCCTCAAGGCGGGCAAGCACGTCATGTGTACCGTTCCGATGGCGACGACCATCGAGGAATGCCGTCAGATCTGCGAGCTCGTCAAGCAAACGGGCCTCAAGTACATGATGGCGGAGACGGTGGTTTACAGCCGCGAGTTCCTGTTCATCAAGGATCTTTACCAGCGGGGCGAGCTCGGCGAGATCCAGCATCTGGCCGCTTCGCATCCCCAGGACATGGACGGTTGGCCTGCTTACTGGGAAAAAATGATCCCGATGCACTACGCGACGCACGTTGTGAGTCCGTGCTTGGGATTGGTGAACGGCGTGGCCGAGTATGTCTCGTGTTTCGGCTCGGGAGTTGTTCGCCCGGACATCGAGCAAAAGTCGGGCAACCGTTTCGCGGTCGAATCGTGCCACATCAAGTTTAAAGATCGCGAGCTGACCGCGCACATTTGGCGTTTCCTTTACGACGTCGCGCGCCAGTACCGCGAAAGCTTCGACGTGTACGGCACGAAGAAGAGCTTTGAATGGAGTTTGGTCGAGCACGAGCCGCATGTGATTCATACGGCGAAGAAGCCCGAACCGGAGATTCCGTCGAAAATCGAGGTCCCCGATTTCGCTCATCTACTGCCCGAGCCGATCCGCAAATTCACCCGCTCGATCCAGGACGCCGACCATTTGTCGTTCATTCAAGGTGGCGGGCATGGCGGATCGCATCCGCACCTGGTGAACGAGTTCATCAGCGCGCTGCGGGACAATCGCGATCCGTGGCCGAACGCGGTGCAATCGGCCAACTGGACCTGCGTTGGCATTTGCGCCCACGAATCGGCCGTGAAAGGCGGGCAAATCGTAAGACTGCCCGACTTCACCCAAGGCTAAAGCGGCTCAATCTCGCCGCTCTTCGCCCCACCGTGCCGCGTCACTGTCGCTGGCATGGTAGTCCTGTACGACCAACGTCCCAGTCCCTCAGCATCATCCTTTCGTACGACGGACTTCCAGTCCGTCGATCACCTCCGCAGCGGCGTCACCGCGTCGCGCGGTCTTCCAAACCGAGTTACGGCTTGATGACGCGATACTGCAACTTGCGAATCGCCGCTTTGGTGTCGTAGGTCGCCAGTCCCACGGGTTGCGACAGCGTGACTTCGTTGCGCGTGGTGACTTTCCGATCTTTGATCGAAACGTCGACCACCGCCGCTTCGTCGATCCACGCTTTGATGCGGTCGGCGGTGACGCGCACGCGGAACTTGTACCATTTGCCGTTGTCGAATTTCATAACTTGAGTGGTTTCGTTTTCCGAGGCGTCGCGGCCGTCGAGGCTGGAGATGCCAACGACGCTGCCGGCCCACCCGCCCACAATCAGGCTGGCGTGCGAATCGCGGACCGGGAACGTCAGTCCCACGAAGAAGTCTGTGCCTTCGACTCGCTGGGCTTCCAAGCTGATTTCAAAGTCGACCTTGGGAAACGCTTTGGTCCAGGTGACACCGGTGAGCGGGCCGCCTTGATTGAGGATCAGTTCGCCTTCGACCACTTCCACTTCGCCATCGCCGCCGAACTTGGTCAATTTCCAGCCTTCCAGGTTGCGGCCGTTGAATAGGGGCAACCATCCTTCGGCATTGGCTGCTGGTTTCGCCACCGGCTTAGCTTCGGGAGCCGTCTGCGCGAAGGCGGCGTCGCTGGCGGCAAGTAGCAGGGCCAACGCCGCAAGGCTATAGGCCACTGTTCGACAGATTTCCGCGCCGTTCGACCTGGGGCGGTGGGAGCGTCGGTGGTTTCGCGGCGAGGCCGGCGTGCGAGTGGAAGCGAGGGACATCGGTTGTTTCCTGCGGAGTGGCGACAGCGTTAGTTAGGGACCGAATTGGGTTTCAGTTGTCAATTACCAAGTGTCAGTGTAACCATTCACGGGGCTGGGGCTGTCTATCGTAACTTGAATC
>JBJTOW010000140.1:0-5261 GCA_046074805.1 Planctomycetota bacterium
CCGAAACCTTGAACTCCTCCGCCAGTTTGCGGTACTGAGCGATCTCAGCCGGCGTCTGCTTCGACTTGTCGTTGGGATTGTCCAGCTTGAGCAATACAAACTTTTCCGGCGCCCGAGTCTTGAACACGTCGGTATCGAGCACCTTCTTCTTGAGGGCGATGCAAGGCGGGCACCAGTCTGAACCGGTGAACTCCATGAGAATGCTCTTGCCTTCCTTAGCGGCCTGCTGCTTCGCCGCCTCGAAGTCGACAAGCCAACCTTCGTCAGCCGCCACCGCCATGTTACCCGACATTATCAGCAACGCGGCCACGGCTAAGCCCGCCGCTCCGCTCCGCAGTCCCGCTACCGTATCCCACAATTTCCGCATGTTCAGACTCCACCCGCGAAACAAGAAAAACGCCAGTCGCCTCTTCGCCCCAATCTAACCGATTCAACCCTCGAAAAACAAAGTTGTTTCGCAAGAATCCCGCCAAAAGCTAATCGGGGAACCCGTTGGGACGTCCCCGATGCCAATTCCACGCGGTGCCGATGATCGAATCCAAGTCCGCATACCGTGGCAACCACCCCAGTTCCCGCCGGGCCCGCTCGCTGTCGGCCACCAACACGAGCGAATCTCCGAGTCGCCGTTCAACAACCCGAATCGGAATCGCGTGCCCCGATACCCGGCGACAAGACTCGACCACCTCGAGGTTCGAATAACCGCGACCATTGCCGAGATTAAAGGCGTCAAACCGGCCCACCGAAGCCGACTCGGCGGCGCGATCGAGAGCCAATACGTGCGCCGCCGCCAAGTCGTCCACGTGGACATAATCGCGCACACACGAGCCATCCGCGGTCGGATAATCGCCGCCAAAAATCTTGAGCAGCGACCGCTTGCCCATCGCGACTTCCAACGCGAGGGGAATCAAGTGAGTCTCCGGACGATGGTCTTCGCCCCGCTCGCCCGATGGACAGGCCCCAGCGGCATTGAAATAACGCAAAGCGATCACCGCGAGCCCGTGAGCCGCTGCCGCGTCTTCCAAGATCCGCTCGCTCATCGCTTTGGAATGGCCGTAAGGGTTGATCGGCGACTTCGGAAGTTGCTCGCCAATCCGCTCAACCGCCGGCGTGCCAAAGACAGCCGTTGTGCTCGAATGCACCAACCGCCGCACTCCAGCCTGAACCATGGCGTCCACCAGCGACACCACTCCCCCTACGTTCACTCGGTAATACATCAACGGTCGCTCGACACTCTCGCCAACTTGTGAGAGCGCCGCGAAGTTCACCACCGCGTCGATACGCAGTTCCCTCAGACTCCCAACCAACCGTGGCGTATCCAAAAGATCGCCCACAATCAGCCGATCTCGCGGCACGGCGCTGAGATGGCCACGACAGAGATTGTCGTAAGCCCACACCTCGCGTCCCTGCCGAGCGAGCCAAGCAAACACATGACTGCCGATATAACCGGCGCCGCCAGTAATCAAGATTCGCATCGCCGCCCCCCCTCTCCGCCCGCCATCTAACTGGCCTTGGCGGCAGCCACCCCGGAGCTATCGCTGGCAAAAAGCCTCTTCCTCAGGCGTGATCGGCGGACCGGTAAGTACCCATGGGCCCTGCGACGTCAACGCCACCGTGTGCTCGAAATGGGCGCTGGGCAAACCATCCGCCGCAATCTGGGTCCAGTGGTCAGCCAGACACCGCACTCTTTTGCCTCCCAGGTTCACCATAGGCTCAATCGCTAACACGAGGCCTGGCCGCAGCTCAAAATCCTTCGCCCTAAGCGAAACGGATACGTGGTTTGGAACCTGCGGATCTTCGTGCATGCCACGACCGATACCGTGGCCGCAAAAAGCTTCCACGACGGAGAAGCCGGCCGTTTGGACCAACGCTGACATCTCGGCAGCGACCTCACTCCACCGCTTCTTCACCGCCAACAAACGGATCGACAACGCTAATGACTCGCGGGTCACATCAAGCAACTGGCGCCACCGAGGCGCGATATCGCCAACCGGGTACGTATACGCCGAATCACCACACCAACCTTCGAAGCGACAACCGGTATCGACACTTACAACGTCTCCGGAACGTAAAGCTCGCGTTCCTGGAATTCCATGGACGACCGCCTCGTTCACAGATACACAGGTCGCCGCTGGAAACGGCACGACCCCTGGCACGCCTTTGAAGAGTGGTTCGGCGCGATACCGAGCGAATACGGATTCCACTGCGGCGTCCAACTCGGCCGTCGTTACGCCAGGAGCAACCAGCGCCGCAGCCGCCTGATGCGCCCGCCATACAATCAGTCCGGCCCAACGCATACGGGCTATTTCAGCAGCCGATTTCAGCTTTAGCATGGACAAATTCGACCGCGGTGCCTGTCGACCGCGTTCATGATCCGATCGAACACCTCGTCCGGGCCGCCGAGACCGTCCACAGACTCAACCGTTCCGCGATCCTGCGACTCATAGTAACTCAACACGGCAGCTGTCTGAGCCTCAAACACCTGCAGCCGCCGCTGAATGGTGTCCGGCGTATCGTCAACCCGCCGCTCCACTCGCGACCGCTCCAGCATCCGCCGCTGAAGCTCGGCCATCTGGACCCGAATGTCAATAACCACGGAGACCCTCAGACCACGATCAGCGAGAAAGCGATCAAGCAACCGCGCCTGCTCAACGGTGCGAGGAAAACCATCGAACAGGCAACCGCGAGCACAGTCAGGAGCGAGCAACCGCTCGCAGACAATACCAACCACCAACTCGTCAGGCGCAAGACGCCCATCGTCCATGTAAGACGCGGCCGTCTGGCCCAACTCGCTGCCAGAGGCCTTGGCCGCCCGCAACATTTCGCCCGTCGACAAATGCGGAATACCCAAACTCTTGATGAGCCGCTGAGATTGCGTTCCCTTACCCGCGCCAGGGGCACCAAAGAGAACGATAAACATCGCGGAGCGATCCACCGACTGGCCGGAAGTACGAACACCCGGGATAGATGACGGCATGAAGGGCACTCACGGGCATCGCTCCGCCGACCGACGCGGGGCGAGGGCGATTACGATTCGAGAAGACCGCTGTAATTACGCATCACAAGGTGACTGTCGATCTTCTGCACCAAGTCGAAGGCCACGCTCACCGCGATCAAGAGCCCCGTACCGCCGTAAAAGCTCGCGATCTGATAGTTCACACCAAGAGAGCCGGACACCAGCGTCGGCCCGATCGCCACCACGGAAAGAAACGCCGCCCCGACGAACGTAATTCGCAACATCACCTTCTCGAGATAGTCCGCAGTGGTCTTGCCCGGACGATAACCCGGAATGAAGGTGCCGAATTCTTTCAAATTCTCCGACATCTCTTTCGGGTTGAAACTGATCGCCGTCCAGAAGTAGCAGAAGAAGAAGATCAGTCCGACGTACAGCAGATTGTAGAAGAATGACGTGCCACGATTGAAGACCGCCGCGGCTTCCGCCAACTGCTGGCCATACTTACTCGTCCACCCCGAGATCAGATTTAGCAGAATCGACGGCAGCATCAGCAAACTACTGGCGAAAATGATAGGCATCACGCCAGATTGATTCAGGCGCAACGGAAGGAACTGCTTCGTACCACCGAATACGCGGCGACCGCGAACGTGCTTGGCACTCTGGGTCGGAATTCGTCGCTGTCCTTGGGTGATAAAGACCACACCGAAAACCACGCCGACGAACAGGAACACGAGGATCGTCATCGTCTCAACGCCGATCACCCCTTGGCCGAACCCCTGCAGCTTGAACGCCGAATTCTTGAACAGGTCAACAAAAGCCTCTGGCATACGAGCTAAGATTCCAGCCATGATCAGCAAGCTGATACCATTACCGATTCCGAACTCGTCAATTTGCTCACCAAGCCACATCAAGAAAATTGTCCCGCAACTCATGATGAGCACGGTGACGATCTGCCAGCCAAAACCTAGCGTCGCATTTTGCTCGCCGGAAAGAAACGACGGGTCGATCATACTCCCGCCGCCCGCCACCGGTTCCATCAGGACACGGACGTACACCCAACTCTGGAAAAGGCACAGCAAAACCGTCAAATAACGAGTGTACTCGTTAATTTTCTTGCGTCCCGTCTCGCCTTCCTTCCGCAAATCCTCGAGCGGCTTCCAAACGCTGCCCAGCAATTGCAGGATGATGGACGCCGAGATATACGGCATAATGCCAAGCCCGAACACGGTCGCCTGGCTGAGATTGCTCGCACTGAAAACAGACACCTGCTGGATGAATTGGCCCAGCCCGGTACTTGATGCGAACGCTTTACGAAGTTGATCCTGGTCAACGATCGGCACGGGAATCCAGTACCCAACCCGATAGATAGCCAGAAACATGAGCGTCAGAAGGATCTTTTGACGCAACTCGGGGATCGTAAAGACAACACGTAGCTTTTCGAACATGGCTTCGATCCGTCCCCTCGCCGATTTGGTCTACCGCGGCAGGGCCGCGCCCGTCCGAAAGCGTCCCTCTTGCCTAGCGTTTCTTCGCCTTGGCGCCACGTTTGGCAATCAACGCCGCCTTGGCCGCCCGGTTCCGCTCCCGACCAGCCTTTTGCTTCACAGCAGCCGGAATTGGTCCAGGTAAAACAATGGCTTCGCCACCAGCCGCCTCGATCTTCGCCTTGGCCGACTCGCTAAATCGATGCGCCGACACCTTGAGCTTTTTGGTCAACGCACCGTCGCCAAGAATCTTCAGTTGGTCAAACTGACCGTGAACCAGGTGCTTGGCCACAATCGCGTCAACCGTGACATCCGCTCCGGCCTCGAACTCACGATCCAGATCGGCCACGTTCACGGACAGTACCGTGAGTGCAAAGCTGTTCGTGAAACCCCGCTTGGGGATTCGACGCACTAGCGGGTTGCCACCGCCCTGGAAGATCGACAACGCTTTGTAGCCAGCACGGGCTGTCTGGCCCTTGCCACCCCGGCCAGCCGTCTTGCCCTTGCCCGACCCAACGCCACGCCCCACCCGCATCAACTTCTTGTGGGTGTGGACGCCGCTATTGACTTGATCCAGACTCATGACAACGTCACTCCTCGCAACCGCTCGATGTCCTGCTGCGTCCGCAGATTCTGAAGAGCGGCCAGCGTCGCCTTCACCAATAACACAGGATTATTGCTGCGGAAACTCTTCGTGAGAATGTTGCTGATGCCCGCCATCTCGCAGACGGCACGCACCGAGGCCCCGGCGATCACACCGGTACCCGGACCGGCCGGCAGCAGAACAACTTCGGCGGCACCATAGCGGCCGATCACGCGGTGCG
>JBJTOW010000141.1:0-2872 GCA_046074805.1 Planctomycetota bacterium
CCCCTGGGGACCGGGACGCCCTGGTTGGCACATCGAATGCTCGGCGATGAGCCGCGGGATTCTCGGAAAAACGTTCGATATCCATGGCGGCGGACTCGATCTTGTCTTCCCGCACCACGAAAACGAGATCGCGCAAAGCGAATCGTGCCACCATCAGCCGACGGTGAAGTATTGGCTGCACAACGGCCTCATGCGGGCCGGTTCCGCCAGCGGCAAAGTCGGCGGAAAAACCGACCGCGATACGGCGACGGGCGCGGCGGAAGAACAAGCGACGGTCGACACGAAGATCAGCCGTTCCAAAGGCGCGGGCGGACTGGCGGACCTGATCGGCCGACAGGGCGGCGACCGACTCCGATTCTTTCTCCTGCGGACCCACTACCGCAGCACCATCGTGTTCAGCGAGGAGGAAGTGGCCGAGGCGGGCGCGGGACTCGACACTTTCCATCGATTCTTCGAACGCTACACGCGAGTGACCGGCGAAAAATTCCACGAACTGCCGGCGGTGACGCGCCGATCGGCGGGCGACTTCGATCCAGGCGCTGATGAGTTGGCCAAGGAGGCGCAGGCCCGCCGATCCGCGTTCCTCACGAAACTGGACGACGACTTCAACACGGGTGGCGCGATCAGCGAACTTTTCGACCTCGTGCGGGCATTGAACAAGTTCGTCGACCAACACCAGTTGGAAGAGCAGGCGGCGGCGAAATCCGACCAAGTGGCTTCGCTGCGGCGCGGCGTCGCCACGCTCCGCGAACTCTCCGCGATTCTCGGTCTATTCCGCTCGGCCCCGACCAAATCCGCTGCGGGCGGCGATGACGCCCTGGTTGGAAAGCTTGTCCAATTGCTGATTGAACTGCGCACGGATGCTCGAGCCCGAAAAGATTTCGCCACCGCCGACAAGATTCGACTCACAATGGCCGCGATTGGCGTGGTGATCGAGGACCGCAAGGGCGGCACCGACTGGCGCGTGGGAACCTAGCATGGCGACCGATACGGCGAACCGCCGCTATTTGCTTGGGATCGATCCGGGCCTAAACATCACCGGCTATGGCGTGCTGGAGGTCGTGGGCGGGGCGGCGCGGCTGGCCGAAGCGGGCGTCGTCCGCGGCCGCTCTGGCAGTTCCATGGAAGACCGTCTCCAGGACATCTTCATCGGGGTCAACGAAGTGATCGCTTCGTTCCACCCCGAGTCGATCGCGATTGAACAACTGTACTCGCATTACGAACGGCCTCGGACAGCCATTTTGATGGGACACGCTCGGGGCGTGATCTGCCTCGCAGCCGCCCTCGCTTCCGTGCCACTCAGCCACTACGCCGCCACGCACGTGAAACGGATGCTCACCGGGGCCGGCCACGCGCCGAAAACGCAAATCCAGCTGGCGATCCAGCGGGAACTGAAACTGCGGGATGTCCCTGACCCGCCCGACGTCGCCGACGCTCTGGCGGTCGCGCTCTGCCACTTCCACGAAACGCGGAACCATGATCACGCGCATCAGCGGTAAACTCGTCTCTCTGCCCGAAGACACAGCGACTTTGGCGATCGACGCCTTCGAATACGAAGTGCTGATTCCCGGCTTCACTCGCCGGCAATTGCAGTCGCGGATCGGCGAAAAGATCTCGCTCCACACGATCCACTATCTGGACGGCAATCCGGGCCAGGGACGAGTCACTCCGCGGCTTGTCGGCTTCCTTAGCGACATCGAACGGGAATTCTTCGAAATGATCTGTTCGGTCGATGGCCTGGGCGTCAAGAAGGCGCTGCGAGCGATGGTCCGGCCCGTCCCCGATATCGCGGAAATGATCGAAGAGCAAAACCACAAGGGACTCGCGACGCTGCCAGGGATCGGCGCGGCGACGGCCGAGCGAATCGTCGCCAAACTCCGCCGCAAAATGTCGAAATTCGCGTTGATGGTCGTCAAAGAAAAGGCGGCCGACGCGGAAATGCCCCGCGACTTGCTGCAAGAAGCGTTCGCCGCCCTCTGCGCGCTCGGCCATTCCGAAGCCGACGCCCGTAAAATGCTCGACACGCTCCTGGCCCGCGGAAAACGAAAATTCACCGATGTCGGCGACGTGCTCCAAGCCATCTACGAAGATGGCCATAGCTAGTGCTTTGGCCAACCTTCGCCTTCGGTGACTTTCCGTGGACGATAGGCTTCCTCGTACGCCGCGACGCTCGCCGCGCGAAAGACTTGGCAGTTCGCTCTTCAAGCGTCTTTCCCAATCGATAGCCGGGAAAAACCGCTAGATTCCCATTTGTCCCAGCGATTCGGCGATCTGCTCGAGAATTCCAGATAATAGTGGATGCGAGGCTTCAAATCGCCGCGCCGCCTCGTTCATTCGGTCAACGAGCGAACCTCCACCGGCCGACGCAGCGGAGCGCTCGGTGGCCTCGGTCGCTGGGGAACCAACCGCCGCCGACTCATGGTCGACTGAACCGCTTTCAGCGGATCGACTCGCGGCGCCATGCCGTTCCAACACCGCGTGAATGTCGCTCGCCGCTTGGCGAAGCAACTCGCGGGACTTGGCGTCCAAGTGATGAGCGGCGGCTAGCTCGCGTTCTAATTCCTGAACCGTCGCTCGCAACTTATGTTGGCCGCTCGACATCGTGTTCCTCCGATTCCGCCGTTTCCGAGTTTTCGCTGTCCGAGAAGTGCAGGGCGGCTAAGTGCCGAGCCCCTGAGATCGGAAGCCACCGAGTCTGACCGGCCTGCGGAATCCGGCCGTGTCACGGCATCGAGACATTCATGGTCGACGTCATGTCGATGGCGGGCAGTTGTTTACCCGCGATCGCCGGGCCGTCAAGCTTGCTCGACTTCAGGCTTTCGATCAATGGGACGACCACGTCGGCGGGCACACCGAAACTGGCGACGCGGCC
>JBJTOW010000142.1:0-6741 GCA_046074805.1 Planctomycetota bacterium
TGGAGCGGGACGAAGGCGAGCGGGAGCAGCCGTTTGACACCTACCCGTGGGATGGCGTGAGCGGCGTCAAGCCGTTCCGGGGCATCGCCGCCCAGACAACGGTTGGCGTCTACTAAACGCCCACCCGTATACCGCGACGACCGCGGCGGATTCCGCCGCGGTCGTCCTGTTTTCGCTTACCAACTAGGAGATACCTGTGCTCAACATTCCCGTCATTCGCTGGGGCAAGCCGTACGACTCGCTCGACAAAGACACCATCAAGCATTTCGTCACCGGCGAGCCGATCGCCCAGGTGAGCCAATCGAACCGCGGCTTGATTGAACGCGACATGCGATTCGCGCACAAGGCTCGCGAGATCCTGCGTCAATTCACGATTGACGACATTATCAACCGGATCAAGAAGGCGGCCGACCTGTACGAATCGGCGACCTTGCCGATCGGCGATGGCCAGCAGACGCCCGAGGATTTCGCGCGGCAGCAGTCGTCCAGCACCGGGCTTCCGGAGCACATGTGCCGGATGAACATGCCGAAGAACTCGTTCGTGTTGCGAAACATGGACAAAATTCTCGAATCGCTCACGCGTGGCCTGCCCATGGACATCCTGACCCGCGGTTACGGGTCGGAAAGCCGGGGCGTGACGGTTAGTTATCAAGCCCAGGCGCCCGTGTTGAGCGCCGTGTTGCCGTCGAATTCGCCCGGCGTGCACACGCTGTGGTTGCCAGCGATTCCGTTGCAATTGGGACTCGTGCTGAAGCCGGGACCGCAAGAGCCTTGGACACCGCTGCGGGTCTTCTCCGCCTTCACGGCGGCGGGCCTACCGGCGGAAGTGTGGGGTATTTATCCGGGTGGGCCGGATGCGGGAGCCGCCGTGCTCGGATCGGCTTCCCGAGCGATGATCTTCGGCGGAACCGCGACAGTCGAACAGTACAAGGGCAACCCGCGTGTTCAAGCACACGGTCCCGGTTTCTCCAAGATCCTGATCGGCGACGACATGGTCGACGAGTGGGAGAAGCACATCGATCTGATGGCGGAAAGCATCTTCATCAACAGTGGTCGCGGATGCATCAATTGCTCTGGCATTTGGGCCTCGCGGCACACCAAGGAAATCGCCTCCGCGTTGGCGAAACGTCTCGGACCGGTGGAAGTGAAACCGCCCGGCGACCCGACCGCAGGCTTGGCCGCGTTCACCGTCCATGGGCAAGCCAAGGCCGTGTGGGGAATGATTGAAACGGAACTGAAGGAAGCGGGCGTGACCGACATGACGGGCGAGTACGGCGCTCGGCTTGTCGAACTGGAACGCTGCGCTTACTTGCGTCCGGTCATCGCCCACTGCGAGGCGCCGGAAAACGCGATCGCGAAGAAAGAGTACATGTTCCCGTTCAGCACGGTCGTCAAGTGCCCGCAAGCCGACATGCTGTCGAAGATCGGTCCGACGCTCGTCGGCACGATCATTTCGAAGGACGAGCAATTCGTCCGCCAGTGTGTCGACGCGACCCACATCGATCGGTTGAATGTCGGTCCAATCCCCACAACTCGGCTCAATTGGCTCCAACCGCACGAAGGCAACATTATCGATTTCCTCTACCGGAATCGCGCGTTGCAAACGGCGTAGGCTCCAATTCCCTTTTGCCGAGGCACCGGGTCGTATGATCCCGTTCGATTACCAGCCCATCACCCGGACGGTGTTCGGTCCCGGAAAGATCGCTTCACTGGGAACGCTGGCCGCTGAACTTGGCGGCCGGCGGGCGATGGTCGTAAGCGACGCCGGCGTCATCGCCGCTGGCCATGCGGCGCGTGGCATTGAGTCGCTGGTGGCGGCCGGACTCGAAACGGCGCTTTACCAAGGCGTGCACGAAAACCCGTCGACCGAGGATGTCGAGAAAGGAACCGCGTTCGCTCGCGAGTTCTCGCCGGACATTTTGGTGGGGCTGGGGGGTGGCAGTTCGATGGACTGCGCCAAAGGAGTCAATTTCCTGCTGACCAACGGTGGTCGCATGCAGGACTATTGGGGCGTTGGCAAGGCGAAGTTGCCGATGCTGCCGATGATCGCTGTGCCGACGACGTCGGGGACCGGCAGCGAGTCCCAGTCTTTCGCCTTGATTTCAGACGCCCAGACTCATGCCAAGATGGCCTGTGGCGACAAGAAGGCCGCGTTCAAGGTGGCCATCCTTGACCCAGTTCTCACGCTTACGCAACCGCCGCGAGTCACAGCGCTGACGGGAATCGACGCTGTCTCGCACGCGTTGGAAGCGCATGTGACCACGAAACGCAACGCCGCCTCGCAGGCGTTCAGCCGCGAAGCCTGGCGTTTGCTGGCCCGTGGGTTCACGCAGGTATTACGGCAACCTGGAGATCTCGAAGCGCGCGGCGACATGCAGCTTGGAGCCTGCCTTGCCGGACTGGCGATCGAAAATTCAATGCTCGGCGCCACGCACGCCCTGGCCAATCCGCTGACCGCCGAGTACGGGATTGCGCACGGTCAGGCGATTGGACTGATGCTCCCCCATGTGCTGAGGTTTAATGGGCATGTGGTCGGCGACCAGTATGTCGAGTTGTTGGAGGCCGCGGCGGGCATTCCCGGAGTGCCATCGCCTTCGAGTGGCGTGGCGGGGTTGGCGGAATATGTTGGTGGCTTGGTAGCGGCGGCCAACTTGCCAACTCGACTGCGCGATTGCCAGGTGGAGCCGGAACGGTTGACCAAGCTCGCGGAATTCGCGGCGAAGCAATGGACAGGGACTTTCAATCCGCGGCCCGTGGGGCCAGCGGAGCTGCTGGCATTGTACGAGCAGGCATACTAACAGCTCATCGGCGGAGGATTCCCATGAGACGTTTGTTACTCTCCGAGAATCGCCGAATGCTTGGCGGAGTTTTCGCGGCGTTCGGCGTCGTGTGGCTGTTGTCCGCCCTTTTTGGGATCGATGGCGAATCGGTTCCAATTCACAAGGGAAAATTGGCGTACGGGGCCGAACCAGCCACGACGGGAGACGCGGGGAAAACGGACGACTGGCCGTTGTTTCGCGGTGACGCGCTGGCGAGCGGTGTCTCGAAGAGCGTGTTGCCCGCCAAGCTTGATCTACTTTGGAAAGTGCCGATTCAGGGAACGGCGTTCGAGTCAACGCCCGCAATCGTCGATGGCGTGGTGTATATCGGCGACATGGACGGCCGCTTGTACGCTTTTGATTTGGCGACGGGCGCGAAGAAGTGGGAATCGAAGTTCGAAGATGGCTTTATGGCGGGGATCGCCGCCAAGGACGGGGCCGTCTACTTGGGAGACATCGCCGGCAAGTTTTATTGCGTCGACGCCGCGACCGGCAAAACTCGCTGGGGTTTCACCACGCAGGCCGAGATTGATTCCAGCGCGAATTTTTACAAGGACCGCGTCATCGTCGGTTCGCAAGACGCGACGCTGTATTGCCTGTCGCGCGACAGTGGCAAGCTGGTTTGGAAATTCTCAATCGCCGACCAGATCCGTTGCTCGCCCACGATTGTGGAGAACCGCGCTTTCGTGGCTGGATGCGACAGCAAGTTGCATGTGGTGGACTTGGATGAAGGGAAGGAGTTGGCGGCGGTCGAAATCGAGGCTCCAACCGGAGTGACACCGGCTGTCCGGGGCGACTTGGTGTATTTTGGAACCGAAGCGGGCACGTTCTTCGCGGTCAACTGGCGAAATGCGACGGTTTCCTGGACCTTCCAGCCGGACCGGGGCAACCAGCCGTTTCGCAGTTCGCCCGCTGTGACCGCCGACGCGGTGGTGTTTGGCGGCCGAAACAAACGATTACACGCGCTCGATCCGGCGACAGGTAAACCGCTGTGGGAATACGCGACCCGCAATCGCATCGATGGTTCACCCGTGGTTGTGGGGGACCGCGTTTTTGTGGGAGCGGCGGACGGCCGGTTGTACGCGTTGGATCTCAAGTCGGGAAAACTGGATTGGCAGTACGAAGCGGGCGGCGGCTTCAACGGCTCGCCGGGCGTTTCCCGTGGGCGACTGGTGATCGCCAACGATAACGGCACCGTGTATTGCTTTGGTGAAAAGAAACCGTGACGCGGGTCGTTAACAGAGGGCGAGGAAAACATGTCGACGACTACCCTTGATATCAAGACAGAGGTCGGCAGCTACTTTATCTCGAACTATCCGCCGTTTTCCCAATGGAAAACGGAGTGCGTGGATGAAGTGCGGCAGGCGATGGCTTCGCCGCCGCGCGACGTGCCGCTCGGTCTTTATCTGCACATTCCGTTCTGCCGCAAGCGTTGCAAATTCTGCTACTTCAAGGTTTTCACCGACAACACGGCGGGTGAAATCGAGACCTACGTATCGGCGCTCGCTCGGGAAATCGAACTTGTCAGCCAACAGCCGGCGATGGGGGGACGTCCGTTTCGATTCGTTTATTTCGGTGGCGGCACGCCGTCCTACCTCAGCGTCCGGCAACTCACGTCGCTGGTCGATCGGCTTCGCGCCAACATCCGATGGGACAAAGCGGAAGAGGTGACTTTCGAGTGCGAGCCGGGAACGTTGTCGGAACCCAAAGTAAAGGCGCTTCGGGAACTTGGCGTGACGCGCCTCAGCCTGGGAGTGGAGAATTTCAGCGACCGCATACTCGAGGAGAATGGGCGCGCCCACTTAGCGCCGGAAATCTACCGCGCCTGGGACTGGATCAAGGCGGCGGACTTCCCCAACGTCAATATCGATCTGATCGCCGGTATGGTGGGCGAAACGTGGGAGAACTGGCGGGACAACATCCGCCGGACGCTCGAGTTGGCGCCTGACAGCGTTACGATTTATCAGCTGGAATTGCCGTTCAACACAGTCTTTTCGAAAGACATTCTGGGGAATCAAGTCGAGGTGCCGGTCGCTGATTGGCCTACGAAGCGGGCCTGGGTCGACTTCGCGTTCCGCGAGATGGCGGCGGCCGGATATCACGTGTCCAGCGCTTATACAATGGTCCGCGACCCGAACAAAGTCAATTTCAGCTATCGCGACAATTTATGGCGTGGATCGGATTTGCTGGCTACAGGAATCGCCAGTTTCGGCCATATTTCCGGCGTTCATTACCAGAACCTTCCTGAGTGGAAGGATTATATCGGTTCGCTATTGGAACGGAGCGAACTGCCACTGGGCCGAGCACTCCGGCCGACCATGCATCAACTGCTAATCCGGGAACTGATCTTGCAGTTGAAACGCGGACACCTGGACGCGAGCTATTTCCGCGTCAAGTTCGGCGTCGACATTCTGGAGCAATGGAACGACGTTTGGCGCTCGTATGTCGCTCAAGGTTACGCGACATTGCTTACCGACCGAGTCGAATTGACTCGGGAAGGACTGCTGCGTGTCGACGCGTTGCTCCCGCCATTCTTTGAACCGCAGCATCGCGGAGTGCGCTACACATGAGCGAGCCGTTGGTGTTTTGGATGGGCAAGTTCGAGGCCGAACTGCCAGTGGACCGGCTTTACGCCAAGAACCACATGTGGGCGATGCCGATCGAGGGCGGTTGGCGATTTGGGTTCACGTCGTACGCGGTTCGACTGTTGCAGGATGTTTACTTCCTCGACTGGATCGTCGACGAGGGGGCGGCTTTATCGTCTCGGCAGGAGATGGGGCAAATTGAGAGCAAAAAGGCGGAGAGCGCTCTCTACGCACCAATCGCCGGCACCTTATTGCGATTCAATCCGCAGTTGCTCGCCGACCCATCAGCGATCAACGTGGACAAGCACGGAGCGGGATGGTTGTTCGAGATGTCGGGAGACGGCGGTCCCTTGCTGACTCCCGATCAATACCACGCTCACCTTGAAAGCGTCTGGGAAGTGACCCAGCGGACGATCAAGGGCCAACTCAACGACTAGCCCTCCTCGTACGACGGACTTCCAGTCCGTCGCTGAGCTATTGCACCGTTCGCCCTCTTTGTACGACGGACTTCCAGTCCGTCGCTAAATCATTGCACCGTTCGCCCTCTTTGTACGACGGACTTCCAGTCCGTCGCTGAATTGTTGCACCGTTCGCCCTCTTTGTACGACGGACTTCCAGTCCGTCGCTGAGTTGTTGCACCGTTCGCCCTCTTTGTACGACGGACTTCCAGTCCGTCGCCGCGTTTTTCCGCTCCGAAGGGGCAGCGTCAGCCACCGCCCAGGTCAGAGCGACACGGCGAAGCCGTGAAGCGCCACCCTGAGTGGGCGCCACCCGGCCCACTCTTCTCCCTTCTTCGCCCTGGAAGTGCAGAACCGAATACGCCGGGGCCGAGCGTCCGCGTTGGCATCCAATTTGGCATCCAATTCGCTGATCGTTGCCAACGGCAGCCGCTTCGCCAATTTGGGACGACCGACTTGGTCGCAAATTTTTTCTTCGGGGGAATTCGCAAGCCCCTTTCGCTGTCGCTTGAGCGGCAGTTGGGATTCGGCCCCAGCCCTCGCCGATTCGCTTTAGGAGCTTGCGTCATGGGGTTTCTTTCCTCGATGGGACCGCGCCTCGCGCGGCGGGTGGCGGATGACCGAGGTGATCCGCGCGTTTCAATGGCCCAGGCGCCTCGGCCGCTGCAATGGATCCTGACGGAGATTACGGGCAAGGCGTTGCCGGGACAGTCACCGCCATTCCGGTGGACCGCCGGTGGGCGGGTCGCATTGACTCTGGGAACACTGGCCATCGGGCTCACGCTGTCCTGGTTGGCGCTGGACGGCGGACTGCTGTGGCTGCCGCTGTTGCTGCCCGGATGGTTGCTCACAGTTTCCGCGATGCGGACTTGGCAGACC
>JBJTOW010000143.1:0-3335 GCA_046074805.1 Planctomycetota bacterium
GTAAGTAATAATCCTACAAATCCTGTAATGGAATCGGAATACAAAAATGAAGGGCTTCGACGAGACGTCGTCCTTGGGGAAAGGGGAAAGCGGTGCCTTCGGCCCCGCACTCCAAAGATGGCGTCGCGCTCTTTTTGGAGTGCGGAGCCCTCGGGCGCCGCTTTCGTACCGCCGACGATTTGAGTTCAACGTGCAGTCGTTTAGGGTTTTCGCAGATCGCCGAACGCTTTCACCATGGCGTCGCGGAGCATCGAGCCGTCATTGGAATAGACCATGAACCGCGCCCCCTGTTTTTGCGTACGCGCCGCTTGCTCGGGTTTGCCGAACCAGCATCCAACCGCGATGTGGCGCCGCTCCGCCATGTCGATCACTTTTTGAATCATGGCGATAAGGGCGGGCGAATCGTAGTCGTTCGGAATGCCCATGTTGGTCGTCAGATCGTTGGGGCCGATGAACAACGCGTTGACGCCCGGTATCGCGCAGATCGCGTCGACGTTTTCCACCCCGAGCACCGATTCGATCATCGGCACGAACAGCGTGTCGCGGCAGCGGTCCTCGGTGACGTATTGCTTGGTCCGTTCGCTGGGCCAGACGCCTTCGCGCAGCACCCGCTCCAAGGCAGCGCCTTTCAGCGGACGGTAAACGGCCGCCGCCGCCAGCCGCCGGCAATGCTCGACATCCTCCACATACGGCACCACCACTCCATCGTACGAATCGCACACTTTGGCGACATCGTCCGGTTCGCGGCTGTGTGTGCGGGCGAGGCAGGCGATGCCTTTGGCCGCCAAGGCGTATCGCAGCGGCAGGAACTCGGCTAAGTCCAAGGCGTTGTGCTCGGCGGTCACGATCGCGAAATCGATCGACCCGTCGGGGATGGCGTCGACGATCGCGGGATTCACCGCGTATTGGATCAACGTTCCATAAACCGTTTCGCCGCGTTGCAGTTTGTCTTTCAGCACTCGAGCGGGCTTCGCCGTCGGTGATACGGCCTTCGAGTTCGCCATCACAGTAACTCCTGACTATCCGCTGGGCTTGCTGTCTTCTATCCAAAGCGAACCGCCTACCCGGCCGCCGCGTTATCCCGCGTTATCCCGCGTTTCCGTTTCCGCTACCGCCTCCAAGCTCTGTACCCCGTCGACCCGATTCAGCTCCAAGAGCAGCGCCGCGAGGCGTTGGCTTGATCCCAGTCGCACGGCGTAAACACAATCCAAAACCGTGCCTTGCCGAGCTGTGCCGAGCGAACGCAGACGCCAGGCGGCCTCGCAGCGATCCAAAACCGGCTCGAGCATCGCGTGCGGGTCATAGCCAGCACCGATGCGCGCTTGCACGATGTACCGCTGCGCTACATTGTCAGACTTCGAACGATCATCGTTCGCGGTGCTGGACTCGGTTCCCCCTCGGTTGAATGTGTTTCCCGATCGGGGACTCCAACGATCCAGGGCGATTGCCGTCGCGGCCACCAGCGGCATTCCCAATAGCGGAACAAAGAGCAGCCCCGCCCCGGCGGCCATCCCGGCGACCACGGAGAAAATCACAAACGCCGTGTCGCGAGTATCATCGACAACGGTGCGAAAACGGACTATCGACAGCGCGCCAACAAGACTGAACGCCCGTGCGACGCTGTTGCCGATCACCAACGCGACCATCGCGATCAGCAGGCTGAGCAGCACGAGCGTCGCGAAGAGAACGCGCGCGTCTTCTTTGCGGCGGCCATGCGAGAGCCGATAGATGCCCGCGACCGCCAGTCCCAAGAACAGTGCGGCGATCAGGCGAATGGTCAACTCGCCGGGCCCCAAGGCGGCCGCTCCCGGCGTATCGCCCGCGAGCAGCCAATCAAACATCCCCGCCTCCGCTGGCGCTGTCCGCGCCACCAAGCCGCCGCATGGCACGGCGATACTTGGAGTGGCTACCGGGGCTCAATCGAAAGTCTTGGATGACGCGTTTGAAGACCAACGGCAAGTCGCCCGCGAACTTGAATTCGCAAACTTCCAGGTCGCTGGATAGTTCCCGTTCCTGGCCCATCACGGCGAAGCTCCAGCCCGCCACACGCGCGGCCACCAGTCCACGATCGAAGGTCAACCGCAGTCGGCCGGCGGAAGTGGAGGCGTAGAAGGCCTCGCGCCGGTACCGGACTTGGCAGACGGGCCGTAGATCAGACCGCAGCGCCTGCCGCAGGAACCAATGAGTCGCGAGCGGCCGCCGTACCGTGGTCGACTGAGCGACCGGGAAACTTTCCGCCAGCGAATCGCCGTTGTGTAATGCGGCGCCCTGGGGCACGGTACCGAACGCGGTTTCTGGGGGCGCGACTCGGGACGCGGCGAGCGCTTCCAGCCAAGCGTCGGCTTCCAATTGATCGCGTCGTTTGCGGACGGCGCGACCACTCTTCGTTTTGCGTTCGAGGAACACGATGGGTGAGTCGCCGTAGGCGCGCACGCGAAACTTGCCGCTGGCATGGCGACCGATCGCCCGCAGCACATGCCAATCGGGCGTGTCGAGATAGGTGGAACGCACCAAGTAGGCTCCGCCCAGCGCCGGGTCGGCGTGCGAATCAGGCTGGAAATCGTTACGCAGCCGATCGCGAATCGCCGTTGCGATCTCGGGAGGCACTAGAAATTTCCATTCAAAAGCCCGCGGTCCACCCGCTTGGCGGCGGGCCAGTGACGGCGATAGGTCGGCCGCTAGCGGCGTCAACACCGAGGTGGTCGACGATGGCGGAGAAGTTGTGGAAGGCGGGGGGCGGTCGGACATTTGGGGGACCGCGCGGCTAGGCGGCTTCCAAAACAGCGGCGATCGTCTGGCCGGTGCCGGAGGCGCCGAGGACAAGTCCGCTGTTGCGCGTAAGGGGGAGCGGTTCCGAGTGCACGACCTGCACGGGGCAGTTCGGATCGGGCTGGGAATAATTGCGAGTGGGGGGGACCTCGCGGGCTTCGAGCGCCAGCACTGCGGCGATCGTCTCCACGATGCCGGCGGCGGCGCCCAGGTTGCCGAACAGCGATTTTGGAGCGGTGACCGGCGTGTCGCCGACGGTCGCCCGTATCGCGGCGGCCTCTTGCGCGTCGTCCTCGACAGTGCCCAGTCCGTTCGCCTTGACGAAGCCTAGGGCATCCGGCGCGACGGCGGCGTTGGACAACGCGATGCGGATAGCGCGTTCGAACGCATGGCTAGCTGGACCACCGTGGAACGCGGATGGTTCAAAGGTGCAGACCGCGCTTTTCAGCCGCGCAAGAATGCGGGCTCCGCGCGCTTGGGCATGGCTAAGTGTTTCCAGGACGAGCGCGCCGGCTCCTTCGCCGTTCACGGTGCCATCGCGGCGGGCATCGAACGGACGGCACGCG
>JBJTOW010000144.1:0-4770 GCA_046074805.1 Planctomycetota bacterium
CAGCGTCGCGAACGTCTGCGCCACGCCTGTCGAACCGCTCGAGGCGTAGAACCCCATCAGCGAAACGCTCAGCGGCGCCGCGATCAACGCCCCGCCGCCAAACCCCATGATCGCCAACCCGGTCGCCATGCCAGGCCGGTCTGGAAACCACCGGATCAAAGTGCTCACCGGCGCGATATACCCAAGGCCCAAACCACATCCGCCAATCACGCCGTATCCAAGGTACAGCAGCGGCAGCCAGTGAGTGGCCACCGCCAGCGCCGCCAGGAACAGTCCCGAGGAAAAGCAGAGCGCGCTGACAAACATCGCCAGCCGTGGTCCAACGCGTTCCAGCCATTTACCGCCAAAAGCGGCCGACAAGCCGAGACACACGATCGCCAAACTGAACACCCAGATGACCGATTCGCGGTTCCAATCGCCGGGCCCCGGTTTCGCCACGCCCAGAATGCGAGTCAACGGAATGTTGAAGACGCTCCAGGCGTAAGCTTGCCCGATGGAAAGATGAATGCATAGGGCGGCGACTGGCACCCATCCGCGTTGATACCCGGGCGTCGCGTACGAACGTTCCTTCGCGAACCAGTTTCCCATAGTCGGCCTCCTGTTGCCGTGGTGCTCGCCGTGGTGCTCGTCGTGGTGCTCGTCGTGCCGCCCATGCCATTCCACACGACATTCAGAGGCGGCATTCGATCACGGTGAAGTCGTCGTCCAGGGTATCAATCCCGTGTAGCACGCGGACATGGGCGAGCAATCGGTCCATGAGCGAGTCGCCGATAGCCAGCGGCTGCGACATGTATTGCACGAATTCATCGAAGGCCCATTCGCCGCCGTCGGTTAAATGGATTTCATGGGCCCCGTCGCTGTAGACGTACAGCCGCGAACCGGGTGGAACATCGCGTTCTTCGGCGTCGAATTCCGGCCATGGCATGATGCCGATGACGGGGCCAGTCGATTCCAGTTGCACCGCCGTCGTGGGCGCGTCTGGAAGATACAGCAACGCGGCCGGATGACCGGCCCCGGACCAACGCAGTTTGCGCGTCGATAGTTGAAACACGCCATACCAAATCGAGAAGCATTTCTCGTTATGGTTTTCCATCGGGAACGCTTCGTTCAGCGCGCCGAGCACTTCGCCGGGCTTGCGAAAATCGGTGTTTGGCAGGGCTTTCGCGCGGAGCACATTCATCACGGTGACACCCAGCAGCGCGGACGCCAAGCCATGGCCAGTGACATCCAGCAGGTAAATCGCCAGATGATCGTCGTCCAGAAAATGGTAGCCCAGTGAATCGCCGGCCAGTTCGGCGCACGGCGCGTAACGCCAATCGATCGACACCGGCGACGTCATCGCCTTCGGCAACAACGACTGCACGTACGCCGAGCCGGCGGAGATCTCCGACGCCAAATGTTTTTGGCTGGCTTCCAACGCCGCGAAGATCTCGTTGCGTTCCAGCAGATGGATGTAGCCTTTCGAGTGATACCGGATACGGGCGAGCAGTTCGACGGCGTCGGGCCACTTCAACAGATAGTCGTTCGCGCCGCGGGCGAACGCCTCGGCCTTGACGGCCGCCTCCTCTTTACTCGACAGCACAATCATCGGCACATCGCGCGTGGTTGGATTGGCGCGAAAGAATTTCACCAGCATCAGCCCGTCGATCTCAGGCATGACGAGGTCTTGCAGGATGACGGTCGGCTGGAAGCGATTGGCGGCCTCCATCGCTTTCGCGGGATCCGTGCAATGCTGGAATTCCAAATCGGGCACGTTGGCGAGACAGCGTCGGACGTATTCGCCGCTAATCACTTGGTCGTCGATCAGCAGCACCCGGAGCTTGCGGGCGGCGAGCGACACGGAGGATGAAGCCGATTTGGAGGCGGCGGAAGTGGCGGTGGATATGGCGGCGGTCATAGCGGCGGGCTTTGTCAGGATTTAGTGGTCGAATTAGTGGAGAGCCGCTGCGCGATCGCAGGGCCAATTTCACGCAAGGGCAAAATGACGCGGGCGCCGCCCGCCTGAGCCGCCGCGACGGGCATCCCCGCCACCACGCAGCTCGCCGCGTCCTGGGCAATGGTATGCCAGCCACGTTGTTTCAGCCGCAGCAAGCCAGCGGCTCCGTCGCGGCCCATACCCGTCAGCACGGCCGCGATCCCTGGCCGCACCCAGTTTTCCGCCAAGCTATTGAAGAACACATCAACGCTGGGACGCATCGGATTGTCTTCCGGCTTCGACGTGTACTCGAACGCGCGGGGCGGTTTGAGCACGAGATGATCGTTGGTGCCCGCCAAGTAAACCCGGCCCGGTTCGATTCGCATTCCCGTCGCGGCCAACGACACGGGCAGTTTGCACCGCTGCCCCAGCCAAGTCGCCAGCCCCGCCGCGAAATCCTGAGCGATATGTTGCACGATAACGATCGCGGCCGCCGCTCCGGCGGGAATCGCCGACAGCACTTCGCCCAGAGCTTGCGGGCCGCCGGTCGACGAGCCGATGGCGACCAACTGAAACGCCTGCTCGCCCTGGTTGTCCGCGCGCGGCATGCGCAGCGGCGCGGGTGGGTCGACCCGCAGGGCCGAGCGGCGCGTGGCTGCCACTTGTGTGATTTTGCGCAGCAGCTCGGTATGGCCCGCCACAGCGCCAGCGGAATCAAGCACCGGGGTGTTTACCGCATCCAGCGCCCCGCAGCCCATCGCCTCGTATACCTTCGTGAAATTGCCCGTCACTGTGGCTGTCACCAGCAAGATCGGGCAGGGCGAATCGCGCATGATCCGCCGTGTCGCCTCCACTCCGTCCATCACCGGCATGATCAAGTCCATCAATACGACATCGGGCCGGTCGCTCGCGCATCGCTTGACCGCTTCCTGGCCGTCGCGAGCGATCCATGCGACCTCCTGGCCCGGCACGCTCAACACGGCTCGACGCAATGCCTCCACCGCTAGCGACAGATCGTTGACAATGCCGATTCGCATAGGGTATCCATCCCGCCTCTAGGCCCCGATCAGTTCGACCACCGTTTCCAAAAACGTTTCGTCGTGGAAACTGCTCTTCGTCAAGTAATAATTCGCGCCAGCCTCCAAACCCCGCATCCGATCCTCGGGCCGATCCTTATACGACACGATAATGACGGGGAGCCGGCGGTACCGCTCGTCGCTCTTGATCGTCTTCACGAACTCGAATCCATTCATCCTTGGCATGTCGACATCGCTGATCACCAGATCGTAGTGGTCGGCTTGCAGGGAATGCCAGCCATCGACGCCGTCGACCGCCGTTGACACGTTGTAGCCGCGCGACTTCAGCAATTGCCGCTGCACCTCCCGCACCGTGATCGAATCGTCGACGATCAAGATCCGCTTCGCCACTTTCTCCTCGCGCTGGCGCCGCGACAATCGCCGCAACCGCCCCTCGTTCAACACCTGGTCGATCCCGCGCAGTAAATCCTCGACATCCACAATCAGCACCGGCGCGCCGTCATCCATCAACGCCGCGGCGCTGACGTGCGGCACGCGTCCCAGCCGTGGATCAAGCGTGCGGACGACCAAGTCCTGCTCGCCACGGAACCGATCCACCACAAGGCCGAAGGGCCGTGTTTCGTCGCCTAACAAGATGATCGACAACTCGTCGCCTCGATCACTGGCCGCCTCGCCACCCGCCGCTTCCAGTTCCAAAATCTGATGTGCGGCGACCGTGCCAACATTGCGGCCATCGACCGTTAGATATTGCCGCCCCTCGATCGACCGCAGCTCGTCGCGCGATACCCTCAACAGCCGCTCCAGACGGTTCTGCGGAAAAGCGTACGGTTCGCCACCGATGTCCGCCAGCACAGCTCGAATCACCGACAGCGTGATCGGCAATTGCAGATGGAAGGTAGTGCCCCGTCCCAGTTCCGACGTGATCCGGACGTTGCCTCCCACCGCCTGCACCATGCTGTGCACGACATCCAAACCGACGCCGCGTCCCGAGACCTCCGTGACTTTCTCCGCTGTCGAAAAGCCCGGTAGGAATAGGAAATCGAACAGTTCGCGCTGAGTCATCCCTTCCACCAATTCGGCGGTCGACAAACCGCGGGCGATAATCTTGCGCCGTAGTTTTTCCTCGGATATACCGCGGCCATCATCGGATACCGTGATCATCAACATGCCGGCCCGATGCCGCGCGTGCAGCCGCAACTGCGACGATTCGGGTTTACCCGCCGCCGCGCGTTCCTCCGGCGTCTCCACCCCGTGGTCCATCGCGTTCCGCAGCAAATGGTTCAGCGGAGCTTCCAGTTGCTCCAGTATGTCGCGGTCGACCGGAGTCGCCGACCCAATGATTTCAAACTGGACTTTCTTGCCGAGCTGCCGGCCCAAGTCGCGCACGAGCCGCGGGAAGCCTTGGACGCCGTCCGCGAACGGACGCATCCGGCTGTCGATCACCTCATGATACAAACGGCTGTTGAGATCGGCCGTCTGCCGCGCGTGCGCTTCGAATTCATCCATCCGCGCCGCCAACTGCTGACGGCATTCGGCGAGCCGCCGCCGTGCGTCGGCCACAGCCGGCCCAGCGCCTGTCCCCGTGGCGGCATGCGCCGCCGCGTCTAGGCTGCTCGCCAAATGGTCATGCATCTTTTTCAGCTTCAGCAGCGACGCGCCGAACGGCCCCAGCCACCGCGCCTCGACCAGCGACTCGCCCGCCAAACTCATCAGTCGCGTCAGGCTTTGCGCGGTGACACGCACGACCCGTTGCCGCGCCTCGGCGTCGCCCTGTCCGCCTTCTTCGCCACGACCGCCATGGCCCGCGCCACTGCCGCC
>JBJTOW010000145.1:0-2603 GCA_046074805.1 Planctomycetota bacterium
TCCCCGCGTCCCCTTCGGCAACACTGCCGAACAACGTTCGGAAGGCGAGGTCCGGCTGGCAGATGACCGGCAGCGGCCGTCGCGGCGCGCTCACCGACAGATAATTGACGAAGGCCGTGTCGGCGGAGGCGGGAACCCCCAATCCAAGCACCGGGAAGATCGTCGGAAACCTCGCGGCCAGCGCGTGATCGATCGTTTGTGTATGGACCGCTCGCTGTCCGCCGGGACCTTGCGCACAGCAGTTGAGAACCCCGTACCCGGCGCCGTGGAACGGAGTGACATGCTTGCTGGACAATCCCAGCACGATCGACATCCGATCCTTGAACGGCTCCAGCGGCGCGATCGATTCGGGCAGCCGATGCCCCGCCAACGGCTCATCAACAAGGCTGTCCACCGGACTGTCCGACATGCCGGCTTTGCCGAGCGCCTGCGGACGAATGTGATGTTCCCACAGTCCGTTCGACTCAATGACGAACACGATCCGCGGCGGCGGTGCTTCGCCAGCTGCCTCGGCCGCCAGGCCATTCAAAAACGGCTGAAGCACGACGGCACCCGCGCCAAGCGTGACGCCTTTTAGTACCGAGCGGCGTTCAAGTTGGTCTGGAGTAACCAGTTTCAATGGGTTGTGCATGTCTATTACTCCGCGAGCGCGATTAGTTTCTGGGTCGAGGAGCTTAAAACGTCGCGATGCCGGCGTACGGGTTTTTCGAAATCATGTCCCAAGCGAGCTTCTGCAGGATCGGTCGTTGCTCATCGGTCAAGCTATCGCCTTCCTTTCCCGGAAATATCAGCCCTTCCGGCGACATCTGATACAGAGCCGCGAAGTGCATATAGGTCCCCAGCCGATGACCGATGCGTCCTTGGCGCGGCATGATGTCGCCCCCCAACACGGAACCGCGATCGCCCGGCTTTTCTCGATAGCTCTGCGTCGCCTTACGGAAATCGGGCCAGACGCAGGCCGTTGATGTTGTGGCTGGAGGTCGGAGCCCACCGGTATCGGGAGATCACCGCGCAAATGCTGGCGGGGTGGTGCCAATAGCCGCCGCGAATCACCCGCTCCGGGGCTCCTGTTGTTCCATGCGACAGCATCTCCTCGTTCCACTCATGCACGTTTCCATGCATATCATGGAGCCCAAACGCATTCGGCTTCAACTCACCAACCTTGTGCGTTCGCATCCCGCTGTTTTTGAGAAACCACGCATACTCCGACAACTCCTCGTCATTGTCCCCAAAGTGATACTTCGTCCTCGAACCCGCTCGGCAACTGTGCTCCCACTCCGCATCCGTCGGTATGTGGTAGCCTGTGCCTCCCACTATCGTCACCTTGGCTTCCTCGATCTGTTTGTTAGCGTTTCGTTTCGTCACGTCTAAACTGTAATAAGGCTTCAGCCCTTCCTTCTCGCTCAGCTTGTTGCAAAATTCCACGCTGTCGTACCACGACACTCGCTCTACAGGGAATCGACTCGTGTCCATCCCCACCACTTCCTTGCGACTCTTCTGGAAAAGGCTCGGATTGGAGCCCATCACCGCTTCCCATTCCCCTTGCGTCACCTCGTACTTCCCCAGTAAATATGGCTTCGGCAATGCTTCGCCCTTCGGCGGAATCACCACCATCACGATCCCGCTCGGGCTCGTCGTTTCCACCTCACGCCCCAGTTTCTTTGCCCATTCCCGCTGGAGCTTCTGCGCCTCCTCCAGCGTCTTCGGCGGCTCATCTGACGTCTTTGTTATGGGTTGCCCTTGGATAGGATCAACTGCGGCTGTGAAGAAGAAGAGAATGAGCAAACGGATCCACGTGGTTCTCATGAGTCTCTTCCTAATAAGGATGTCTTGTGAATCCGTCTCGCCACGAAACAAACGTCGAACCGTTTCATCTGGCAACAACTCAATGGGCGCCGGGGAACCAACGGCCTACAGCGTCAATCCCGGAATCGGCTCGGCGGCGGTGGCGATCTTGAGCACGTCCCGCGAGACGCCTTGCTGGATTCGCAATTGCCCGACGTCGAACAGCGTGTGACAGATCGTGGCGTACAGGTGAGCGATGGTCACCGGTTCCGTCGCTGGCTGGCCGCCGTCGCGAGTCGATTGGCCGATCACCTGCCCCATCGGCAGGCCACCGCCAGACAGCATCAACGCGGCGCTTTTGTGCCAGTGGTTACGACCGCCAATATTATTATCAACTTTTGGCGTTCGCCCCATCTCGCCCACCGCGACCACCAGCACCTTGTCCGCCAGGCCGCGGTCGCGCAGGTCGTCGAGAAACACCGACACCGCGTAATCGAACACCGGCCCCGCAAAATTCATCCCGGCTTCCACGCCCGGACTGTTGCCGTCGCCGTGCATATCCCACACGAAATGCGACGTCAGGGAGACGAACCCGCAACCCGCCTCCACCAACCGCCGAGCCAGCAGCAATTCCTTGCCCAGCGTATTGCCGTGCTGGACGTAGTTTCGGAAAAAGCCTTTTTGTTTTCCGTCTGGCCCCAGCCGGATCGATTCCGGATTGCAGCGACGGCTCGTATCGTATTTCTCGATCGTCCGCGGATCCTCCCGCGACAGATCAAACGCCTGTTCGGCGCTGCCGAGAATCGTCTCGAAAGCCT
>JBJTOW010000146.1:0-3322 GCA_046074805.1 Planctomycetota bacterium
GCAACTCGAACAGCGATGTAACCAGCACGGCGGCGACTTTCGGCTCGAGCCCCGTGATCTCGCCGTAGCCGGTAACGCCATGATTGGTCTCGATTTTGACATAGACCTTGCTCCCTCCGGGCAGCGGCGTGACGCGGTTGATCTTGATCGTGGTCGTCCGATCGGCCACTGCCTCGGCCGGGTTGTCCTGCCCGCTGGCGACATCGTTCAGCATGGCCAGCCCCGCCGAGGCGAGCAGGGCACGGCGAGAAACATTGGGAAGAGGCATGGAATTTGTTTCGGATTTCGATATTCGGATCTCGGATTTGAATCGCCTACGGCTGGAAGCTGGCTTCACCCTAACCTCGTGCGTCGCGTAACGCCTGCTCCAGTTGGTCGGTTACGCCAAGCTCGGCGGCCCAATGCCGTAGGTAGGCTTCGTCGAGTTGGCCTTGCGTGAACAGCACATCCTGAACGTCGAGCAAATCCCTGGGGCGTGACGCAATGAGCTTCAGCAAGATCAAGTCTTCCGCGGTGACAAACCAGACCGTGTTTCCGTTGAGAGTTTGGGCGACCCGTCGTGCCAGGATGCTTTCTTGAAATTCGCACTCGGCAAGGAAGATGTCGATGTCGATCCCTTGCTCCTGCAAATACAACCGAATCTTGACGAGCGACAGGCCCGCGACTTGGTCGATCCAACCGCGCAAGTACGGCTCGGGAACCGTGTAACCCGCTTCGATGGCCGCCGCAAAGAATTTCGGCAAGGCGTCGCGATCGAGCGCACATGTGAAGTCCACGTCGTGCGTCGGACGCGGAATTCCATGAATGCGCACAGCAAATCCGCCCATGACCACATACGGCACGCCGAGCGAGTCAAAGAGGTGGGCGATCTCGATCAGTGATTCCGTCAGGGTTTTCACGACCGATCCTTCGTTCGCGCCAAGGCCCGCAACATTTTCTCGTTTCGCTCGTCGTTTTGGCGGCGCAGCAATTCGAAGCGGCGGGCGACAACTTGGGCAGAACCGAGCAACAAATACGGCGTGTTCTCGCGCACCATCTCGGCGGTCAACGCCAGCCGCTCGTCCGTCGTCATGCGGCGGTAGGATTCGAGTCTTTCGGGACGCAACATGGCATCGCTCCAATTTGGCTGTGATTCTAGAATTGTACTTTGCCCTAGGCGAGAGGTCAGCGCGGCGGAGTTGCGCCGTACTGCCGTTGATTACTCGCGGAAGGTCAGTTCGCCCCAGTTCGCCGGTTCCATTTTCAGCTCGAAGACCTCGTCGTTGACGAGGCCGGTGGACTGGTTGTTCCAGTGGGTGCGCAGCATCGTGTCTCTGCCGGACTTGTCGCCGTGGGTAGCGCCGAAGTCGCCGCGGAGAGTGAGGCCGTCCGTGAGCTTCAGTCCGAGCGACGACAGCGGGATGGCCGCTTCGACCACGTAACGATTGCTCGGCGCATCGACCTTGACTTCAATCCTCGCCGCATCCAACACGACGACGCTGTCCATCACGTATTCCTTCACCACGCCGGAGCTGAAGGTCTTCGGCTTCTTCTCGTCTGCCACCTTGCGATAGACCACGGCCGTCGGCTTGCCTTGAAAATTGCCGATCGACAATCGTAAGTCTCCCTTCACCGGCTCGGTTCGTTTGGGATCGGCGGCCGGGACGGTGCCGAGTTGCAGGTCGACGGTGTCGCCGCGGGCGTACAGGAACTCGGGCGCGTCCGCGCCGTTCTCCCACGGCGTGTCGTCCTGCACCTCCCAGCCGACGTACAGGTTCGACTCGTCGCGCGCCATCGCGACCCGCACGCGCGAACCAGGCTGCTTCTCGAACGCCGGCTTGCCAACTTCGTCGAACCCCTTGAAGTCCGCGTCGAAGTTGCCGGTGAATGCCACTGTCGCCTTCCGGACCGCGTACTTCTTGTTGCCTTCCACGGCCTGCAACTGCTTCTCGCGGAACGCCTGGGCCGTCTTCACGTCGTCCGCGCCGATCGTCACTCGGCCGCCGGGAACTTCGCGAATCGCGTCCAGGCCCGTGACCTCGACGTTCCAGAGCGCGGTCTTGCCAGCTTGAATGTAGACCTTGCCGTCGGCTCCCTGACGAAGTGAGCCGCCGAAATCCTCGCCGCCGAGCCCGGGCGGCACGTTGTCCAGGATCGCGCCCGGCACCGCCTGGTCGGGCCACTGGATCTTGAAGCCGTCCCCCTGAAACAGCCGCGTCAGATAGAAGCCGTCCTCGGTCAGCACGTGCCATTCGCCGATATTCCCGTTGATGGCCCAGATGCCGCCGACCGGCTTGGGCAAGAGTGCGTTGCCGACCAGGCCGAAGGCGCCGCGGATGAGGCCGACTTCCGGCGGCGGCGCCGCATGCGAGCCATGCACGCCGGCAAACGTGTTGGGATATTTCCAGAGCAGTCGTCCATCGGCCGTGTCGAAACATTCGAAATGCCGATCGCCGACCACCACCAGTTTCCGGTTGTCCGGCGTGGGCAGCATGCCACCGCCCTGGGTGGCGATCTTGCGGGCACCGGCGACGTCATACCGGGGTGCTCCGCATTTCGTGAAGTCCGCGACCTTGAATTGGAGGCCGTTGGCGTAGAGCGTCAGGTCGCCGTTCACGTTGAGCGACCAGCCCAGGTAGCCGGTCAGCGTGAGCACGCCCGGGTGTGTGGCCAATTCGTCGGGCTGCGGTTTTTCGTCGCCGTTCGCGTCGGCCCAGAAGACCGTGTTCTTCTCCTTGTCATTGACGTCGATCGTGCCGCGCAGGGCGAACTTCGCGTCGCCGAGCCGCTCGCGAATCTCCAGGCGGGGCGGCTTTCGAGACAACGTGCTGTTGATCGTCAGCAGGTAGAGTCTGCCGTTGCCGCCCTCGGCGTAGAACGCGGTGCCCGCAAGGTCATTGGCGAACGTACCCAGACAGACGTCGCGGCCGGTCTGGGGATCGATCCGCCACTCGCAACCCTCGCCGACCATGACGTTCGGGTCGCGCGGGTTGATCGTGCCGCCGCTGGCGCCGTATTGCGTGGGGCCGAGGAAATCCTTCAGGAAGGCGCCCGCTCTGGCCGCATCCGTCGGCTGGCCTTCCATCGGCCAAGCCTTCCACACGCTGAAGCGTTTCGGCGTCTGATTCGCCTCGGCGACCCAGAGCTTGCCGGCCTTGTCCACGACCAGGCCGACCGGATTGAGCACGCCGTCCTGGACCCACGGGCCGATCGCCGGACGACCACCCTTGCGGCCGATCTCGCCGACGGGTCTGCCGTCCGCCGTGAAAACGCGAATCTGCTGCTCGGTCCCTTGCACGCTCACGTACAGCCGACCCTGCTCGTCGGTGGTCACGCCCGCCGC
>JBJTOW010000147.1:0-6668 GCA_046074805.1 Planctomycetota bacterium
GTCGCGCGTCGATGCATGATCGCATTCAGGCTTGCCGATTGTCGGGCAGTCGTAACATGGTCTCTGTGCTAGACCTTGGCGACCAAGTCTTCACGGGAATTTTTCCCCGTTCGTCCCAAGAGCCGATTCCCACGGGCCCGCTCGAGTTGCTTTGGTGTCCAGAGAGTGGATTGTTGCAGCTTGCCCATCAGTTCGACCTAGGCACGATGTATGGCGAGAATTACGGCTATCGATCGGGATTGAACCAATCGATGGTCAACCATCTGGCGGCGAAGACGCGGCATCTATCGCGATTCGCCGATCTGCAAGCGGGCGACTTGGTCTTAGACATCGGCTGCAACGACGGCACCTTGCTGAAGTCTTACGCGACACCCGGCCTGAAAAGACTTGGCATCGATCCCACGGGCAAGAAGTTCTGGCCGTTGTATCCGCCGGAAATTCAGCTTGTTCCCGATTTCTTCAGCCGACGGAATTTTGTGGACGCCGTGGGCAGCAAGAAGGCCCGCCTGATCACCTCGATCGCCATGTTTTACGATTTGGAGCGGCCGATCGAGTTCGCTCGGGAAATCCATGATTGCCTGGACGACCGTGGACTCTGGCATTTCGAACAGAGCTACATGCCGTCGATGTTGCGGACCAACGCCTATGACACAGTCTGCCACGAGCATATCGAATACTACAGTCTGTCGGCTGTGCAAAAGATTTTGTCGGCGGCGGATCTGGAAATCGTCGATGTGGCGATGAACGCGGTGAATGGCGGCAGTTTCGCGGTGACGGCCGCCAAGGCCAACGCGGGTTTCGCGGTGAATCAAGCGGTGATTGACTGGTTGTTGGAGACCGAGCGGCGGATGGGACTGCACACACCGCGGCCGTTCCGCGACTTCGAGGAACGCGTTTTCGAACATCGACGCAGCTTGACGGCGTTGATCCGCTCGCTCAATGCGGCGGGCAAGAAAGTGTTCGGCTACGGCGCGTCGACCAAGGGAAATGTGCTTTTGCAGTTCTGCGGGTTCACGCCGGACGACATTCCCTGCATCGCCGAGGTGAATACCGATAAGTTTGGCTGCGTGACGCCGGGAACCCACATCCCGATCGTCTCCGAAGCCGAAGCGCGTAGCCGCCGCCCCGATTATTTCCTGGTGCTGCCGTGGCACTTTAAGCCGGGAATTGTCCAACGCGAAGCCGATTTCCTGGCCGGCGGCGGCCACCTGATCTTCCCAATGCCGGAAATCGAAATCGTGTAAGGGAGATGGTCTAGCCATGCTGCGAAAACTTGCAAAACGGGCGCGGATGGCGAGGTGGGGCCTGGCGTGGCGACGCTTTCGCTGGCGCGTGTCTGGTGCGCTATGCGGTCAAATCACCGTGGATACCCGCCAGGGAAAGCTGACTGTTTCGACGGCGGATCAAATCATTGGCAAGTCGCTGTTTCTCCACGGTGGGTTCGAAGACGCTTACGTGGCGGCGACCCTATCGTTTCTTCGCGCCGAGGGGATGCTGCCGGCCAAGGGCACTGGGACGGTTGTCGATATTGGAGCCAACCTGGGTGTGATCTCGATCGGAATGATGCGCGACGCGGAGTTCGCACGCGCCATCGCCATTGAGCCCGACCCGTATAACTTCTCCTTGCTTCAACGCAACACGCGGCAAAACGGTCTGACTCCCGCGACGTTCGCTTGCTTGCGGCGAGCCGTTTCGGATCGAGCGGGCGAAGTGCCTTTTGAGTTGAGCAAAGACAATTTTGGCGACCATCGCGTCCGCGAGCTGGGAGACGAAGGCAACTTCGACAATGTCGTCCTCGCTCATTGACCGTTTCGTTACGCGAACCGTTCCGCAAGGTCAAACTCCAGTTCCCGGAAAAGACCCGTGGAAGCCCGGTTTCGGCTGACGGCGATCTCGGGAAGCTCGCGATCCTGGGCGAGCATAGCGGCGACGATTAAGCCATCGCCACTGTACGACTCGTGAACGGAGTGCTCGCAAAGAATCCGTCCGCCACATGCCCGGATGAGCCACAAGCATTTCTGGTGAGTGAGCGGGTCGCCGGAAATCGCATGGTGGTGTGTCGAGACGACGACAAACCGGATCGAATGGCTCGCGAAGCTATGGCTTGCGCCTTGCAACATCGCGAGTTCAGCGCCTTGCGCGTCGCATAGCAGCAGTTCCAACCGGTCAATGCGCCGCGCGGCGAGGAACGAATCGATGGAAACAACTGGCATCTGGCGGCTAACGTTGTCGCTCTCGCAAACAAAGTTGTTTATGGACGACGGGGTCTTGCCGATCGCCGCTTGGGTGAAGTCGCCGGTGAATCCGTTGAGCGCGAAATTCGCTTTTCCAACAGTCAAATTGTTGGGATCCGGCTCAATCATGTAGTTCCTCGCCTTCGCTATCGAGGCATGGAACCACAACGAGTAGTATGACCAGAAGGCCCCAACCTCGAGCATCTCGCCGCCCGAGGATACATATTGCATTAATTGGTGAAAGGCGCGCTCCTCTTGCGGCTCATGATGTCCACGAAGGCGCTCGATGATCCGCGTCATCCACTCGCCGTAGTAACCGCCAGCGACAACCTTCAAGCCATTATGCATGATTTGCACGCGTTGCCCCGCTAAATCGACGACATGGCCGGCGTTCGGATGCTTGGCGATATCATCGCAATCGTGGCAACCGACTGTGATCGCTATGCGGCGTTCGATGTCGGCGACTGGTTCGGCCGGAGTGAATGGGCTCTCGGGCGATGTGGGAGAGGTGAGAGGTGGTAAGTTTCGCCGACGTCCACCGGTGATCCGATTCCAGATGGTGCCCAGGCTGGCTTTCGTCCGGCCGGGCAATTCCGTTGCGATGTTCCGTACTCGCGATTCCTTGAGCTGTTTCTTGAGCGACACGACCTCGTTAGTGAAGTATCCGTCTAGGACACACACCGGGTAGGAGAAACAGGAGAGCTTTTCGGCGTGTTTTCGATGTAGATAAAAACGATTGAGTCCGTTGAAATGCGCGAATAGATAATCGTGTTCCAGTAATATCTGCTCCCAAGATTCATGAGTTGTCACCGACGAAAGTGGTTTCGTCGCTTCAATCATAAATACGGATGGTTGCCAGCGATCGTAGGGAAACGCTCGAATGACATTCGCCTCCCACCCTTCCACATCGATCGATACAAAGTCGGGACAGACCGGCCAAACTTTGGGTAAATCGGCCATCGGCTGGATACGGCATTCCTCGACAACGACCTCAAAACCATTGGAGCGGTGCGTTTCCGCAATCGCCGCATCGAGTGTGGTGAGGCCATGGATCTTGCCCGAGTCGATGACGCGGTAGAGCGGCAAGGTTCCAGCCGTTGTCCCAATCGCCGCTTGTAATAAGAGATCCCGCGGCCGGTATTGCTGATAAAGCGCGCCGAATTCCAACTGCGGTTCGACCACGCACCCGCGCCAGCCACGTTCATAGAAAAAATAGGTATTACTGTCGTTGATCGGATGATTGCCGCCAATGTCCAAATAGGCGCCAACATGCGAGCCGAAGAACCGATCGAGCAGGATATCCTCATGGTTCTGTGCGTAAGAGATTTTCAGTGCCATGGCGTTTCGGTCTCGGTTCGGCGCGAACAAGAGGAGAAAGACACGGTCAATTACTTGGAAAAGGCCCGAACTAGAATCATGTCCCGTCGCGTAATTGGTGGCGGTGGCGGCGGTGCAGATTGTTTGGCGGGGCGATCAGGGCGGTCCATCGCCCGTGGAAAATCATTGAGTAGGTGAATCTGGGCGGCTACTCTTCTGAATGGCCCCAAGTTGATACGCCAGCACCGCTGTCAGGTCGGGATAGCGGAATCGGTAGCCAGTTTCCGAGAGACGCCGCGGGGCGACCCGTTGGCTCGCCATAAGCAATGCGTCGGCGAGTTCGCCAAATGCCAAACGGGCGGCGAACGCGGGCAGTGGCGCGAACGCGGGTCGGCTCAGAACGCGGCCCAGCATTCGGCCGAAATCCGCGTTTCGCGTGGGCTCAGGGGCGACCGCATTGACCGGGCCTGCGAGCTTTTCGCAGCAAATCGCGTGGTGGATCGCGCCAATCGCATCGTCCAGCGCCACCCAGCTCATCCACTGCCGACCGTTGCCAACAGGCCCGCCGGCGCCCATTCGAAAGGGCGGCAGCATTTTCGCCAGGGCGCCGCCCCGCGCCGACAAGACCACGCCGAATCGCAGATTTACCACGCGAATGCCAGCCGCTCGAGCCGGCTCGGTTGCGGCTTCCCAGTCACGGCATACGTTCGCCAGGAAATCGTCGCCCGCAGCGCTCGACTCGTCGAGCATTTCGTCGCCACGATCGCCATAAATCCCGATGGCGGACGCGCAGACCAAAGTCCGTGGCGGTCGTCGAGCGGCGGCCAAATCGCGGCAAAGACGCTCTGTCGCCTCCACGCGGCTCCGACGGATCGCCTCTTTTCGCGCGACGCTCCAACGCTTATCGGCGATTCCGGCGCCGGCCAGATGGACCACGGCGTCGCACGAATCCCATCCATCGGACGGCGCGACGAAATGCTCGTCGCACCGCGTGATGCGCGTCACCGAGTGTCCGCCCGCCGTCAAGAACGGCGTCAAGGCGGATCCTACCAGGCCGCTTGCGCCGGTCACCGCGACACGCAAGTCGCCAGTCGGCGCGGCCGCGAATGCCGCCAGATCATCGGCCGTTGTCTTATGGCGGTACGCGAACATATTTTCCAGGCTGCGTCGAACCCAGCCGCCAGCGACAAGTTGACCGAGTGCGCCGAGCGGCGGCGCGTATTCGATACGGTCCTCGAGCCAACTGTCACGAGGGCCATTCGGCTCCATGATGTGCCGATGGTCGAACGCGGCGAACGGCCCAGAGATTTGGACATCGCGAAACAATCGGCCGGGCTCGTATTCCCGGTATTCGGCGACCCAGCGCTTCCAGACGCCGGGCGCGACCCGCACTCGCAGGATCGCGCGCTGGCCGATTTGGTCCGGCGTCGCCCACTTCTCCACCTCGACGCGGTCCCAAGGTGGAGCCAGACGTTCAAAAGCGCCTGGCCGCATGTGCCACGCGAAAAGCGACTCGGCGGAGCACGGCATGGGACTACGGCGGGAAAATAAGGGCATTAAGCGCACACCTCGCGGATTACGCGGCCTTCGACATCCGTGAGACGGAAATCGCGGCCATTCAGGTTGAAAGTCAGCCGCTTATGGTCGAGCCCCATCAGGTGCAGCATGGTGGCGTGCAGATCGTGGACGTCGACCGGATTCACGGCCGCTTTGTGACCAACATCGTCGCTTGCGCCGTAACTTGTTCCACCTTTCGCCCCACCCCCCGCCAGCCAGTAGGTGAACGCGTGCGGGTTGTGATCGCGTCCGGGTTTTTCCGATTTTTGGGCCACGGGCAGGCGACCGAATTCGCCACCCCACACGACAAGCGTTTGGTCGAGCAAGCCGCGTTGTTGCAAGTCGGCAAGCAACGCGGCCACCGGTTGATCGGTTTCCTCGGCGAACTGTGTGTGATTTCCCTTGATGTCGTTGTGTCCATCCCAAGAGCGTTGGTTTTCCATGCCGCCCGAGTAAATCTGAACGAATCGCACGCCGCGTTCAACCATCCGGCGGGCGGTCAGGCACTGCCGCGCGAAATGCGCGCATTTCGGGTTGTCGATGCCGTACAGTTGCTGGATGTGGGTGGGTTCGCGATTGAGATCGATCGCCTCGGGCGCGGCGGACTGCATGCGGTAGGCCAGTTCGAAGCTCTCGATCCGCGCCGCCAATTCGCGTTCCTTCGCATGTTCGGCCAGATGCCGTTGGTTCAACCTCTGAAGCAAATCCAGTTGCGAGCGTTGTTGGGCGGTTGTCATCTCCGCCGGTCGATTCATGTTGTCAATCGGATCGCCCTGGGGTTTCAACCATGTTCCCTGGAAGACGCTCGGAAGAAAACCGGCGCCCCAGTTCAGTGAATAACCCTTGGGAAGTCCGCGTCCCAGCGGGTCGGACATCACAACGAACGACGGCAGGTCGCGGCTTTCGCTGCCCAAGCCGTAGGTCGTCCACGAGCCAACACAGGGATAGCCCATCTGTGTGAAGCCCGTATTCGCCATGAACAGCGCTGGGCTGTGGTTGTTCGACTTGCCATGCAACGAATGGATGAACGCCATTTTGTCGACGTGGCGGCTCAAATTCGGAAAGATCGACGAAACTCGCTTTCCGCATTCACCCTGCGGCTCGAAGGCGAACGGCGATTTCATCAACGGTCCCACGGCGTTCGCGAAAAAGCCGGTAAAGCGGTCGAAACCGGGTAGCTCCTGGCCGTCCCGTTTCTCTAATTCGGGCTTGTGCTCCCATGTGTCGACATGGCTCGGACCGCCGTTAATGAAGAGCCAAATCACCGACTTCGCTTTGCCGGCGAAATGGCCCGCTCGCGGCGCCAACGGATTCAGCGATCCGCCCGCCGCGGTTCCGCCCGCAGGCAACGCCTCGGCGCCATTGGCTTGGCCAACGCTGGCGGGGCCGAAAAGCCCCTCGTCGCGGAGCAACCCGGCGAGTCCCAACAACCCGGCGCCCAGACCGGCGCGACGCAACCATTCCCGCCGCGGCCAGCGAGCCGGGGCAGTGGCTTCCCAGAGATTGCCGGCATCAGCCTCTGGTCGCTCGGAGGCCAAGCCCAACGTCTCATCTTCGTTT
>JBJTOW010000148.1:0-2728 GCA_046074805.1 Planctomycetota bacterium
CTGGCGATTTCCGGCGCGGTCCACTTGATGAATTATTATCGCGAGGCGGTCGAAGACCATGGACTGGTCGGCGCACCGGAGGCGGCCGTTTCCCACGGTTGGAAGCCGGCCATCATGTGCAATCTGACCACGGCCATCGGCTTGTTTTCGCTGTTCACCAGCGATTTGACGCCGATCCGCAAGTTCGGCCTGTTCTCGGGCATCGCCGTGCTAGCCACGTTGCTGCTGCTGTTCACCTACTTGCCAGCGGCGCTGCAAATCTGGCCGCAAAAACCACGTACCATCGAGCAAAAGCGGCGAGACGAGAATCCGTGGTATGAGAAGTACCTGTCGAACTTCTGGAACTTTTTCGGCGGCGGGATTATCCGTCACCACTTCGCGGTTTCGTCGATTTGCATCCTGGTCATCGCGGTGGTTGGATGGGGCATGTGGCACATCCGTCCGTCGGTCAACATGCTGCGAATGTTCGACGGCCACGCCAAGATCCTCAAGGATTACGATTGGCTGGAATTGAACCTCGGCAAGTTGGTGCCAATGGAAGTCGTGGTGAAAGTCCAACCGCGGATGCTGGCGGTGCCGAGGGGCTCCGCGGAAGGTTCCGGCGAGTTTTCGGCCGACGATGCCGTGCGGCTCAATATGCTCGAGCGGATGGAGATCGCCAAGCGTGTCGAGAACGTCATCGAGGAGCAGTTCGGTGAACCGGGCTGGGACGTGACGGGCCATTCATTCTCCGCTGCCACCTTTGCGCCGGTGCTTCCCGGCGTTCGCGGCGACACACGCACGTTCACGCTCCGCTCCACGACGGCGCGTCGGATGGAAGGCTACCGGGAAGAATTCTTGAACTCGGAATACCTACGGCTCGACCAAGCGGACGAAAGCGAGCTGTGGCGGGTGAGCATGCGGGTCGGCGCGTTGCAGAATCTGGACTATGGCGAGTTCGTGTCGGAAGTGAAGCATGCGATCGAGCCGGTGATGACGGCGCATCGCGACCGGGAAACTCTCATTCGCAAGTTGCTGGAGCGGCCCGAGTCCAAGGCGTTCGCTCGCACCAAGGTGCTGCTCGTAGGAGCCCCGCTCGGCCCCAAACTCAAGGCGGCGACGGCCACCTCGACGAAGGCGAAACGCAAATCCGCCAAGGCGAGCGAAAACGATCCGCCTGTGTCTGGCGACCATGAAAGCGGGAGCGGCGAGGGTGGTGCCAAGGGCAACGCCGCTGGCGGAGATGGCGAAGCGGCGGCCGCGACGGACATCGCGAAAGGTCCGGTTGTCATCCGCGAAGGCGACACCAAAGGACGCGCGCCGGTGCAGCAGACCAAGGTTTACGCGCGGACCCTGAAGGACTTGTTGACTGTCGCACGCCTACCGGTGGAATGGCACGATCCGAACATTGAACCGTTGCCGGACGACTGGCAGACCAAGTGGGCGGCGTACGACTGCGTCATCTTGGTCGGCAACCATGAAATGTACGACATGGAGCGGTTGAAGAGTCTCTCGCCGCTGACCTTCGATCTTCGCGACCACCAGTATGACCAGGCGACCTCGAAGACGGCCGCCGAGCAAAACTTGCCGATCTCGGCGATCTACACGGGCGTTGTGCCGATCGTCTATAAGGCGCAGCGCACGCTGCTCAACAGTCTTATCGAAAGCACCTTCTGGTCGCTCATCACGATCACGCCGCTGATGATGTTCATCTCGCGGAGCGTGCCATGCGGCATTATCGCCATGCTGCCGAACGTGTTGCCGATCTTTGTGATTTTCGGAGCGATGGGCTGGGCCGGCATCAGCGTTGACATCGGTTCGATGATGACCGCCAGCATCGCGCTCGGCGTGGCGGTCGACGACACCATCCACTATCTCACCTGGTTCCGTTGGGAACTGGATAACGGCAAAAACCGGCACGAAGCTATCCTGGGGGCCTACAAACGCTGCGCGACGCCAACGTTCCAAGCGGCGATCATCAGCGGATTGGGGCTTTCCATTTTCGCTTTCAGCACGTTTGTTCCGACGCAGCGGTTCGGCTATCTGATGCTGACGATCCTGTTCATGGGCGTGGTGGCCGAATTGGTGTTTTTCCCCGCCCTGCTCGCGGGTCCGCTCGGCACGTTCTTCAAGCCGCGCCGCGGGACTGGCCCGATCAAGCCTCCTGATTCGATCGCGCGAGAACTGAAGTCCGACGATGAGTCACATTCGGCCCACGGCGGTCGCGGCCACGATTCAACCCACGGCTCGAGCTCCCATGATCGGCACGACGCGGGCCACACCCACGATGAAGCGGCCATTCATGTCCTTCATCGCCAGCCACGCGATATCCCACATGGCCGGTAAAAGCGGCGAACGGCCCATTAAACGGCCCGGCGAATCGCCAGTGAAAGATTCGCAGTCGCCGATCGCCGATTCGCAGTCGCCGATCGATGGCTACATCTCCGGGTTTCCCACGGATGTTCAAGCGATCCTGCGGGAAGTGCGGCGAGTGATCCGCGAGGCAGCACCGGCGGCGGAAGAGGCGATCAAATACCGGATTCCGACGTTTGTGCTTGGCGGCAATCTGGTTCACTTCGCGGCGTTCGAGCGGCATATCGGCTTCTATCCCACGCCGTCGGCCATCGAGCGGTTCAAAGACGAATTGTCGGCGTTCCCCAGCGCGAAGGGGTCCGTTCAATTTCCGCTCAGCGGCCCCATCCCGTACGACTTGATCCGCCGGATCGTGCTGTTTCGAGTTTCCGAGAAC
>JBJTOW010000149.1:0-8197 GCA_046074805.1 Planctomycetota bacterium
GTCCTCGTCATCGCCGAGGTCATCGTCCTCGTCGTCGTCGTCGAAGTCGTCGTCCTCGGACTCCTCCTCGAAGTCCTCTTCCTCCGCCAGTCGTGGCGCGCACAGTGTGCGGGCTTCGGCGAGGATCTCTTCGATTTCCTCGACGAACGGTTTCTCTTTCATGGTTCGCAGTCGCAAGGTCACAGCTATGTCCTCCTCATCACTCGCCAATCGGTTCGATGTCGCTCTCACCTTCTAAGTTTTTCGCATCGTAAATGGAATTCGAAATGTTGGCGAGGGTAGGTGGGTAAGGCAGGTTATCCCAAGCTGCCCGACTCCTCGGATAGTCGCGGGATCGCGCCACGCAGTTTGTCCGCGCGCGGCAATTCATCCAAGTCGACCAGCCCGAAAATCTGCAGGAAACGCCGAGTCGTGCCGTACAGGAACGGCCGGCCAAGTTCATCGCTGCGACCGGCGATCCGCGCCAAGTCGCGTTCCATCAGTTGACGTAGAATTTCGCCACAATTCACGCCTCGAATCGCTTCGATATCCGCGCGGGGAACGGGTTGGCGATAAGCAATCACCGCCAAGGTTTCCAATGCGGGCGCCGATAACCGCATCTCCGCCGGGATATGACCGAGTTTCCGCAACCATGAGGCGAATCCAGGACGTGTGAACAACTGGTAACCGCTCGCCACCTCCTCGATTCGGAAGGCTCGACCCGCCGCATCCAACGCTTCGTTCAGTTTCCTCACGAGTGTACGCGCCTCGGTGCCATCCGCCAAGTTCGCGAATTGGGCCAATTTGCGGCTATTGAGTGGTTCACGGGCCAGCATCAAGACCGCCTCCAAGCGTTGCAGACGCGCATCGCGAATCCGCGAGGCCGGAAGTTGCAGTCGCGGACGCCGCGCGTTTTCGTCCGAGAGACCGCTCGGTTCCACGCCGCTCGCGATGCCAGAGTCGACAGCCGACGATATTCTCCCATGGGAAGTCGCCACGCTGTCGCTACCGCGATGGAACGATCCTTCGACAGTGGAACTGGGACGAGCTAAACCGGGACGAACGAAACCGGGACGAACGAAACCGACGCCGACGAAAAATCCCGTGTCGACGACGCGGTTGCAGCTCCCGATGGCGCCGCCGCAAACGGTAAGCGATCGCAGCGGACCGGGCAAAGCGGCAGGTCCAGTCGAGCTCCGCAGGCGCCGAGCCAAATCGGTCGAGCCGCTTGAGCCACCGCAGCCAGAGCCGCCGCCGCCAAAGGGGCCCCAAGCGTTGTTCCCGCCAAGTGTTCTCATCATGAGTTCCTTCCCATGGGGCTATTGATCCACGGCTGCCTTGCGCATGGGACGCATCCGTTTCGCCGCCAACCAAAGCTCGACTTCATCCAACACGGCCTGCATTGCGCGATCCGGATCCGCATCCTCATGCTCGAAAGGACGCAGGTAGGTCGCGTTGCCCGGCAACGGCAATTCGCAACGAAAACGATATCGTCCCGGCGTTTCGCCCGTGTCCTCCAAGCGAAAGTAAACCGCTCCGAGCTCTTGTAGCCGCCGCTGAATCGTCTCAAACCGGCTCGTGGTGACCGGAATATCCGCCGGCGGCAATCGCGCCACCGAATCGCTCGAACGAAGATCGGCTGGCGAGACCGCGAGCGAACCCGCCGCCGATACCGCCGGTGTCATATTCAGCGGATCGATCGGAGGACTCGTAGGAGAAGACTGCGATGGCGACCATAACGGAGAGTTGGATGGAGACGGCGTGTGCGACGGAGAAACTTCGGCAATTGGGAGCGGCAAGGTGTCGACCAGTAGCGCGGCGGGAAACAGCCATTCATCCAGCGAATTGTTGACGGCGGGGATGGCGAGCACGGGCATGCCGGCAATAAAGCCGAGCAGAGCCGCCAACCGTAGCGTGTTGGCACGAGTCTGTGACACAATCCCATTTCCCTTCCTTGCGAACTCCCTGCGCCACGGTGGCATCGTACCGATTGCCGCCGTGGCGGGAAAGACAAATGCCTGACCGAGAACGGGTTCCGATCCTGTGATTTATCTCGACCACTGCTCCACAACGCCGCTCAATCCGGCCGTCGCCGAAGCGATGTTCGCCGCCGCTCGTTCTTTTGGCGGCAATCCCGCGAGCCAACATCGGTCGGGCCAAGCCGCTCGCGGCCGACTGGAACAAGCCCGCGAACGGCTTGCGATGCTGGTCGGCGCCGATGTCGGCGCGGTGCGTGGCAACCGGCTGATTTTCACCAGTGGCGGCACCGAGTCCAACAATTTGGCGTTGCGTGGACTTGCTGGCGATCCACCTGGCAGGATTCTCATTTCCAGCGTGGAACACCCGAGCGTCAACGGGCCGGCGGAAGCGCTGCGGCAGATCGGTTTTGAGATTGTGCGACTGCCTGTCGACGGACATGGCGTCGTTCGGCTCGACATGCTCCATGCCGCACTCGATCAAGGGGCTCGGTTGGCGAGCATTCAAGCCGGGAACCACGAGACGGGCGTGCGGCAACCGCTGCCGGAGATCGCCCGTATCTGCTTAGAACGCCAAGTGCCGTTGCACGTCGACGCGGTCCAGGCGGCGGGCAAGGTTCCGATCGATTTCCGGGCATGGAACTTGGCGGCGATGACGTTCACCGCCCACAAGATTCAGGGACCGACCGGGATTGGCGGGCTCTTGGTCCGCGCGGGACTCGCCATTCGACCAATTCTCTGGGGTGGCACTCAGCAGCTCGGATCACGGCCTGGCACTGAGTCCGTCATGTTGGCAGTCGGCTTTGAAACGGCGATGGAGTTGGCGATCGCCCACCCACCCGAGCTGTTAGCCAGCCTTCGCGACCGTCTGCAAGCTGGACTGCGCGAACGGATTTCGGATGGTGTCGTCGCGGGCGGAGCGGCGCAGCGGTTACCGCATGTCCTGAATATCGCGTTTCCGGGCGTGGACCGGCAATCGCTGCTCCTGGCGCTCGACGCCCAGGGAATCGCTTGCTCCACGGGACCGGCCTGCCAAAGCGGAGCCAGCGAACCGTCGCCAGTTCTCCAGGCGATGCAAGCCGCGCCTGAGGTCGTTCGCAGTGCTGTGCGGCTGAGCGTCGGGGCCACGACTACCGTCGAAGAAGTGGACGAAGCGGTCAACCGCATCGCGGCCGCCGTGGAACGGCTGCGGAAATCCGACAGAACCAACGGTTTTCCGCGGACGAATCGCGTTCCCAGGATGAGCGGCGAGCGACTATAATCCCGGCAAGTGAAAAAGTCGGTTGGTTGGGCCGGAAACAAGCGTAGTGATCAGCAGCCTGTTCGTGATTCCGTGGAGCGGTCGCGAGCCCCTGGGTTTGACCCGTAAAACCCAGGCCCCGGCGTTGTTGCTCCACGAATTCATCGGCGACGCCGACAACGGCTTGATTCGCCTCTTGGGCGAGTCTTCCGAATTGCGCGGCGTCCCTGCAAACGCTGAATTCGCGCATGCCAGCCCCGTCGTCTTGTACGGCCCTAGCGGCTGTGGAAAGACTCACCTCTCCTGGCTCCTGGCCGCCAATCTCGGCTCTGATTCACCCACCCATCGTGGATGCTGGATTGCAGGCGCCGATTTCGTGAAGCAAGTATCGACCGCGATCGAAGCCGACGCGGTCGCCGACCTCCGTCAACGATTGCGATCCGCCGCTGCCATTTTCATTGACGGGTTGGAACGGATTACGGTCCGAGCCTCGGCGCAGGACGAACTGCATTGGCTGCTGGAGGATTGCCGCCAACGATCGATTCCAGTCGTCGTGACCGCCAACTCCTTGCCGCTGGAAGTCTCTGAACTCTGTCCGCAGATCGCCAGCCGACTGCATGATGGGCTGGTGGTGCCACTGGGTCCGCCCGGCGCCGCCGCTCGTCAACAACTGATCCGCGAACTGCTCGCGAAGGCCGGTGTCGATCTGCCGCAGCGGTTGGCGAGTCGTCTGATGCAGCGGCTGGTCCCGGAAGGTGCCGCGTCCGATGGGGAAGATGCTTCGCCGTCGTTTGCGCATCCCTCGTTCTCCCCGATTGGCGAACGACAGCGGCGGCGACCCGCGGCGGCGATTTCGCCCACCGTTCCCGCGTTGCAGGAAATGGTCGCCGAGCTTGCCAAGGTTTGCCTGATCCAACAATTCACGTCGGCTCGCGGTCGAGCGGTAGACTCGACGGACCAAGCCGAGTTAACGCATCAAGCCTTGCAGTGCGTGGAAACATTCGTCGACAAGTGGTCCCGGCAAAACTCGGTATCGTTGAAGCAGGTCAGCCAGGCGGTCGCGGAATACTTCGGCATCCGGCCGGTTGAATTGAAGGGACCAAGCCGCCGCCAGATGGTGTTGCGAGCCCGCGGCGTCGCTATTTACCTTGGACGACACTTGGCGGGAGAAAGCCTCGATCGGTTGGGAGCCCACTTCGGTGGTCGCGACCACTCCACCGCCCTGCACGCGGTGCGCAAAACCGAGGAACTGCTGGCGGAAGACCCGACGCTCCGCAAGGCGGTCGATGATCTGGAAAAGCGGTTGCGCAGCGATGGTGAATCGTGAACTACGGCTCGCCCACCGCGAGCATCGGCCCATCGCCGTGGAAAACGTGTCGCGCCGCTGTCGCGCGATTGTCGGAAAATGTCCGCAAACGGGCCGAATCCAACATCGAGCGGATCGTCCACGAACAATGACGTTCCGAATGCGACGGGAAGGAGACCGCCGGGTGACACCCGCCGGACAGGTTTTGCACCCTATCGGAACCGTCAAAAATATGCGATAAACCGTTACCTAAAAATGACTTACTGGGCAAGAAACGAACCTGTAGACCGGTTCAACTCGCGACGCTACTACTACTACTGAATTAAGAATTTATTCGAGTAAGAAGCCAGCATGAAAATCACCATTGATCGCAGCCAGATGTTGTCCGCCTTCACCGTGGCGGCCGCTGTCGCTCCCACTCGTACTCCCAAAGCGATTCTCCAGAACGTGAAGGTGGACGCCACGGCTGACGGCATGTGCCTCATGGCGACGGACATGGAGGTGGGTGTCCGCGTGCAGATGCCTGAAGTGAAGGTCGACGTGCCGGGAAGCTGCTTGCTGCCTGTCCAACGCTTCATGAGCATCATTCGAGAATCCGTGGACAGCCAACTGCGGATCTCCTCGGATCAACAAGCGACCATCGTTCGCGGAGATCGCAGCCAGTTCCGTCTGTCGTCGCCCAACGTCGACGAGTTCGCGTCGCTGGTGGCTGTTCGCGAAGATCGGTACCACCAAGTGACCGGCCGGCTGTTTGCGGAATTGCTGCAACGCACATCCTTCGCCGCCGACACGGAGAGCAGCCGCTACGCTCTGGCCGGGGTATTGCTTGAATTCCAAAAGGAGGCGATCGTCGCCGTGGGAACCGATGGACGGCGATTGGCGAAGATGGAAGGATCCGCGACCGTGTCGGGCGGCCACGAGCTGCACGATACGACGACAATTGTTCCCACTCGAGCCGTTTCGCTCATGATGCGGGCGTTCTCGAACCCCGAAGCCGACATACGGATCACCGCCCGCAACAACGATATCCTCGTGCAAGATTCCCGCGTTACCGTTTTCGCTCGGCTTGTCGAAGGCCGCTTTCCCCGGTGGCGCGATGTCATTCCGCACCGCCCGGACGCGCAGCGGATCCCATTGACGGTCGGTCCGCTGTTCAACGCCTTGCGGCAAGCGGCCGTTGTGGTGAGCGAGGAGAGTCGCGGTGAGCAATTCACCTTTGAAAACGGCAACTTGGTGCTGAGCGCCGCGACCGCCGAGGTTGGCGATTCCCGAGTGGAACTGCCGGTCGCCTACGACGGCCCGCCGCTTTCCATCTCGCTCGATCCACGCTACGTCAGCGACTTCCTCAAGGTGCTGGAGCCGGAACGCGGCTTCACGCTGGAACTGGATGGCAGCGACTCGGCGGCGCTGTTCCACACCGAAGACGGCTACGGGTATGTGGTCATGCCGATGGCCCGCGATCGGTAAATCGGGTTTTTCGCCGTCAATACGCCGCGACGGACTGGGAAGTCCGTCGTACCCACAGAATGACAGCGACGGACTGGGAAGTCCGTAGTGCCCAGAAAGTTCATTGTTGAAAACAAGAAGTACGTGACGGCGGCCGACATGAATGCGAAACGAGCGAAAAACGCCAAACGGGCGACGCCGTCCAAACTTTCAAAGCCGTCGAAACAGTCCAAGCCAATTGATTCGAACGAGCCGAACGAGCCGAACCAGACAAATGAGCCAAACCAGCCTTTGATTTCAAAGCCGCCAAAACCTTCGAAAAAACCTTCGAAGTCGTCGAACAGGGCCGGTTGGGGAAAACAAGCTCGCGAACTGTATGAGGCCGACGAGGAGTTGCAGGTCGTCCAGCGGCATTACGAGGAGCAGTCGTGGAGGCCGTCCGATGCGAAACCGTTCCGTTCGTTGATCGCCAACTTGCTAGTCACGCGGGGTTATGCGCGTCAGCGGGAGGCGACGGCGGTTGCCGATGCGTGGGTCGCTGTCGCGGGTCCCAAGGCGGCTGCTCGGTCGCGGGCCGGCAAGGTTTTCAAGGGCGTGCTGAGCGTGTTTGTCGAGGATGCGACGCTGATTCAGGAATTGACGTTTAGGAAGCGGCAACTTGTGGAAGAGCTCGCCAAGCGGCTGCCCGACCACAGGATCCGCGAGGTGCGTTTCAAAGCGAACTCGCAACGAAGCGGGTCATAAGCGAAGCGGGTGAACACTGTCTATGGCTGAAGAACAACGTCCCGAGGATATCCAATCTCCCGTTCCCGAACAGACTCCGCCGGTTCCTAAACGCGGCGAGGCCGATTACGGCGCCAATGACCTTCAGCACCTGTCCGATTTGGAGCATGTGCGCGAGCGTCCCGCGATGTACATCGGCGACATCGGTGTTCGCGGCTTGCACCATTTGGTCTACGAAGTCGTTGACAATTCGATCGACGAAGCGATGGCCGGTTACGCGCGCACCATCCGGGTTACCGTCAACACCGAGGGGTCGGTGACTGTCGAGGACGACGGTCGTGGAATCCCCGTCGACCGTCACGAGCAGCTTTCCCAGGAAATGGGCCGCGAAGTCTCGGCGCTCGAAGGCGTCATGTGCGTGCTCAAATTCGGCGGAAAATTCGAGAAGGGAGCCTACCAGACGACCGGCGGTTTGCACGGCGTCGGTGTCACGGTGGTGAACTTCCTATCGCAGTGGTGCGAGGTGGAAGTCTGCCGCGCTGGCCACGTGTATCAGCAAGAGTATGAGCGCGGCGTGCCTCAGGGGCCGGTCCGTCGAGTGGGAACCACCACGCGGAACGGCACCAAGACGACGTTCAAACCCGATCCGTCGATTTTCCAAAACACCAAGTTTCAATACGACGTCCTGAACAAAAGATTGCAGGAACTGGCGTTCCTCAATAGCGGCGTGCGAATCACCTTCCACGACCAACGCAACAACGAGGGTTCCGAGTTCTTCTATCAGCGCGGCATTCTGGATTTCGTCGAGCATCTGAATCGGGCGAGCGAACCGATCCACTCCGATGTGATCTACCTTGCGGGCGACTCGGAAGGCATGCAGTACGAAATCGCCGTGCAGTACTCGGCCGAGTACACCGAGAACCTGCACTCGTACGTCAACAACATCCACACCGTCGAAGGCGGCACCCACGTGTCCGGGTTCCGTTCGGCGCTGACCCGCACCTTGAACAGCTATGGCAAAAAGGAAGACGTTTTCAAGGATCTCGTCCCAACTGGCGACGACTTCCGCGAAGGTCTGACCTGCGTCATCTCGGTTCGCGTCCCCCATCCGCAGTTCGAAGGCCAGACGAAGACGAAGCTTGGCAATAGCGACGCCGAGCGGATCATCGCCACGGCCGTCAACGAAAAGCTCGCGCGGTACTTGGAAGAGAACCCCAAATCGACGAAGGCGATCCTGCGGAAAGCGCTGGTCGCCGCCGAGGCCCGCGTCGCCGCCCGCAAAGCGAAGGAACTGGTTCAGCAACGCAAAGGAGCTTTGAGCGGCGGTGGTCTACCCGGAAAACTCCGCGATTGCATCAGCCGCGATGTCGCGAAGTGCGAGCTCTACCTGGTCGAAGGTGACTCGGCGGGCGGCAGCGCTGAAGGCGGTCGTCTCCGCGAATACCAGGCGATTCTGCCACTGCGCGGCAAAATCATCAACGCCTACAAGTCGCGCGAAGACAAAGTGCTCGCCAACGAGGAAGTCCA
>JBJTOW010000150.1:0-3163 GCA_046074805.1 Planctomycetota bacterium
CGGACTTCCTAGTCCGTCGCATTGGTTTTACGCCCCGAAGGGGCAGCCCACAGCCATAGCCCAGGGCAGAGCGACACGGCGAAGCCGTGGAGCGTCGCCCTGGGTAGACTGGCTGGCGACGGAAACACTGGCGACGGCAACACACGGCAGCATCCGCGGACACAACGCGGGCCGCCGTGGCCCGAAGCAGCGCGGGTTACTTGCGTGTGAATAGCGCCGCGACGGTGGCTGCGATCTTCTCCAACGTCGCCTCGTCGGGCAGCGTGAGCGTGAAACGCGGGCGGCCCGCTTCGTCGCGATCGACGCTCCGGCGGAGCCGCTCGGCCACGTTTTCCGCCATCGCCGCCGTCTCGGGACTGGGCGGCTGTGGCGGCAACAACTGGCTGAGAAAATCCAGCGCCGCGCTGATCAGCACTCCGCCCGATTGCGAGAGCGACTCACGCGCGGCGGGCGCCATCGCCGTACCGCCGATCGCCGTACCGCCAATCGCGGAAGCGCCGTTCGCAGACGCGCCGACGTTGGCCGACAGGCTCGGGGCCGGTTCGCCGGCGGCCAGGCTATGGTGGGTGGCCGGGAGGCCGGCAACGAGCCGCTGGGCTTTGAGGCGTTCCTCTTGTTGCAGGCTTTCGTCCAGCGGCGCGGCTGGCTTGGCGCCCAGCAGGCGTTCCAGTCGCTGTTTCAGCTCATCGGACGAGCGGGTCATCCGCACTTCGTCGACTTCGGAGTCCGCATCGAGCGCGGCGAGCGCCAGGTCTTGCTTGGCGGCGAGCGTGGCGAGGAGGCTTTCTTCCAGCGTGCCTTCCGTCACCAGGATGTAGACCTGGACCGGGTTGGTTTGGCCCATGCGGTGGGCGCGGGCGATCCGCTGTTCCAGCACGGCCGGATTCCATGGCAGGTCGACGTTGATCACCGTGTCGGCGGCTTGCAGATTCAGCCCGGTCGAGCCGGCGTTGGTCGTGAGGAACAGCCGGCACTGCGGCTCGTTTTGGAACCGATGCACCAACGCCGCGCGGGCCCGCTGCGGAACATCGCCGTCCAGCCGCACGTACTCCGCCTGATGCTTTTTGACGAGCGGTTCGATCAGGTCGAGCATCGAGGTCCACTCGGAGAAGAGCGCGATCTTGCGGCCGGGTTCGCCGAGCAGTTGTTGGAGCAGTTCGTCGAGCGTTTGGAGTTTGGTGGAGTAACCGGGGTGTTGTTTGTCGACAAGCGCCGTGCTGTTGGCCGCCAAGCGGCACATCATCAGCGCGCGGCGGAGCCGCAGCATGTCCATTTCATTGATAAACGGCTTGTTCACAATCTGCACCACGATCCGCATGTGCGTGTGATGCAGTTCGGCCTGTTCGTCGGTCGCCGGAATGCGAATCAATTCGTCGGTCCGCGGCGGCAGTTCGCGGAGGACCGAGTCGCGGGTTCGGCGCAGCAGGATCGGCCGGAGACGCTCGCGGAGTTCGCCGAGCCGTTGATAGCCGAGCATCTGGCCTTCGTCGTCCCGCAATTGGTGGCGGGGGAAGAAGCGGAACGCCGGCCCCAGCCGCCGATCGTCGATGAACTCGACGACGGAGAAGAGTTCGTCCAAGCGGTTTTCCAGCGGCGTGCCGGAGAGCACCAACGCGAAGGGGGAATGCAAACCTTTGATGACGCCGCTGGTTTTCGTTTCCCAGTTTTTGATCCGCTGGCCTTCGTCCAGGATGATCAGGTCCCACGCCACCCGCTCGATCGCCAGGATGTCGCGAATGACCTGTTCGTAGTTGCAGACGGTGAAGAAGCTGTCGTTGCGGTAGAGCTCGGCCCGCTCTTCGGCCGGTCCGTTGACGAGCAGCGCTTCGCGGCCGCAAAACCGTTGGATTTCGTCGCGCCACTGGGCTTTCAGCGACGCCGGGGTGACGATGAGCACTTTGCGGATGCCCGCTTCGCGGGCGAGCAGTTCCGCGACGCCGATCGCTTGGATGGTTTTGCCCAGCCCCATTTCGTCGGCCAGGATCGCTCGGCCGGCCCCGACGGCGAAGGCGATTCCGTCCAACTGGTAGGGCAAGAGTTCCTCGCGGAGCAGTTCGCGGCGGAGCGGGTGGTTGGCCGGGTCGCGGCGGATATCGGCGACCAGGCCGGCGATCCGTTCTTGGAAGAGCCGTTGTTGCAGGTATTCCTCGGCGTCGGGGTAGACGAGGATGTCTTCGCCGAGCGCTTCCAGGCGGCCGATGCGGCGCATGAGGTCGGGCAGATCCTGGATCGGTTGGTCGCGAAGCGGTGCGACGATTTTGGCGGCGGCGGGCGGCAGTTCATCGGGCACAAGGAACCGCAGTTCGAGCGTTTCGCCGTAATGCAGGTGGAGCGCGAGTTGGGTTTGCCGGTACGGCGTGGACATTTGCACGTCGGTGAACCGGCGGCGAATCTTCCGCAGCGTATGCAGAATGTGTTTGCACGTGCCGAGCGTGTTTTTGCGGAAGTCGGGGCAGGAACAATAGGACTCGCCGCGTTCGGCGCCCCGCAGCGCCACGCGGTAAGTTTTGCCCGACAGCTGGCTGGTCACCAAGTAGTCGGTCCACGGGCGGCTCGGGTTGAGCGACTTGGTCTGCATCTTTTCCGCTTGGGCCCGCTCTTCGCGTTCGGCTAGCGCTTGAGCGCAGAGCTGGGCGTCGGTCATTTCTACGCGGGACGGCGTTTCGGGCGGCGGAGTGGCGAGCCCGAGCTGGACTTTTTCTTCCAGGATCACTGACAGGGCGGTGCCGACGTGGTGGCAGGGGCCCTGGCAGGCCGTGCAGTTGTAGAGCATTCGGTTGGGCCGGTCGGAGCGGACCGTGATCGTCACCACGATCGGCTTGCCCTTTTCCGACGACAATCGCAGGCGGAACAGATCGCCTTGGAAGTACACCTGCGACGGCATGTCGACATGGTGGGCGCCGCCTTGCTGGATGAGTTTAGGACCACGCGGCCCGAGCATCCGGCAGGCTTTGGGGAAGGTGAGCCGCGCGAGGCGATCGCGCAGCGACAATTCGCATTCAGGCTTGGTGGTCATGGTTCAATCCTTCGCGTGCGTCGCATCCGTCGCGGCGAAACCGCTTCCTCTTTGACGCCCGGGACACGGTACACGCGCGGCGAATGGCTGCCAATCGGGCCGAGCGGCGGGATGTCGTTAGGGTGGCGACACGCAGGCAGGGGGAAG
>JBJTOW010000151.1:0-4561 GCA_046074805.1 Planctomycetota bacterium
GTCAACTCGCCGAACGTCAGGCGACGCGATGCCACGAAAGGCAAGCGTAGTTCGTCTGGAAACGGCCGTGTTAGAGCAGGTTGGACTGGCGGGTGTCGAGGTGACGGGCGATTCCGAGGGGCGGCGGGTCCGCGGGGCGTATGGCGGCAGCTGGACAAGTGGCATGAGCTTCGTCGCCGGCATGCTCTTCGATCCGGACACGGCGAGCAGTCTTCGCGGCAGCAGTGCGAACTCTTCCGAGGCGCTCGCTGGCCCTTACCGATACTTGCCCAACCGCACGGAATCGTCGCAAATCTCCGGCTTGCAATTGGCGTTAACGATCAGCCAGGGAGGCGTGCCGACGTTCTCCGGGAATCTGTACGGAATCGCGAGCGGGTTTGGAGTCACCCGTCCCTAGCGGTTTGTTTGTCGAAATCAAATCTTCGGGAAATATCAATAATACACGCCGTAACGTGTGTATAGCGATTGCGGTGTGTTTCTGTAATTCCCACCGCAACGATCGCAACGGCGCACGATCACGCTATTCGCATAGCCGTGCAACTGGATGGCCTCCGCACGCAGCGAAAGCCAGCAAACGGGAACCCGAGATTCTCGAGTTTGGCAGTCGCGTGCGCGCCTGTAGTGGCGAACGAGCATTTTAACACGATTATGCCGAATACGCGTTAAACAACAGCCTCGCCGATTGTGTCGTTTAGTCCGCCTGGCAGCGGCGGCAGATGCGTCGGAAATGAGTGCCCTTCGAGCGTCCGACTGCAAAAGACACAGTCGCACTAGTTATTTGATAAATTGAATTGACATAAAACGCGTGGCAATTATAAGTGTATTCGTTGTACGGGTCGCTCGGCGGGGATCGCGTGGATCCTGGTTTCGAGTGGCCGCGACGCAGTGGAGATGATGGCTATGCGTAAGTTTTTCGGCGCGGTGGCGGCGGTGTTGATGGCGGCTTCGGTGGCGGGCGCGGCGGAGCCGATCGCTCTGAGCCGGCTTGGCTTGAGCGGCTTGGAGCAGATGAGCGATGCGGAGGGGACGTCGGTCCGCGGGTTGGCGGCGGCAACGGCGGCATCCGGCCTGAGTTCGCTCGGCGCGATTTTCTACGATGTCTCGTCGGGTTCGAAGGCGAACGTCGACATGGTGAGCTTCTCGGCGGGCTCGGAAGATCGAGCGGCCCCGGGCGCGGTGGTTGACGCCCAGAATTACAACGTGATCGGCATGAATCCGGGGATCACGATTACTTTCCCGAGCGAAATGACGGCCGGTATCAGCGCGTTCACCGCCGGTGGATCTTCGCAGAGCGGCCTGAGTCTGGGGGCGGCCGCGTTCGTCGTTCCGAACCCGGCTGGTAACCCGTAACGATGACGTGCGGGTGATTAACGGCGGGCTCTACGCCTCGCTGTAGCGACAAAAAATCGAGGGCGGCTCTGGAAAACCAGAGTCGCCCTTTTTTCGTTGCCGTTGGCATTTTTCGTTGCCGTTGGCAGTCGCGGTCGAGCGTTTCAGCGGGAAAACTCGAGATTCACTGTGGTTGATGCGGGTGGGGTGAACCGACCGTGGGACGCTCAGAACGGGCGACTATTCTCGGAAACAAGCCGTTTTTCGTAGGGAATAGGCGGTCTGGGAGGAATATTCGGGATTTTCTCTGCGGATGCTTGACATGATCGCTATCATCTATATACTTCCTAGCACGTGAGTGATTCATGCGATCGGAATAAGCGGTCGCGACGGATCATTCGGTTGTTTATCGCCCTGGAGTCGCCAGCGTAGGCGGTTATCTGGTGCGGTTGTTTTCAGTGCTAGGGGTTTTTCGCATGCGTAAGTTCCTGTTCGCTTTGGTGGCCGTGCTGGCCTGCGGTTCGTTCGTTTCGGCCAACGAGCCGGTGGCGTTGGAAGGTCTGGGCTTGGATGGCCTCCAGTCGATCAGCGAGACGGAAGGCAAGGAAGTCCGTGGCTTGGCCGCCCAGGCGTATGCCTCGGGCCTGAGCTCGCTCGGCGCGATCTTCTATGACACCACGTCGGGTTCGAAGGCGAACGTCGACCTGGTGAACTTCGCGATGGGCGGCGAAGGTGGCGCTGGCGCGACCACCGGCGGTGCCGACGGATCGACGAACGACGGCCAGGCCTACAACCAAATCGGCCTCGGCGCCGCTTTGACCCTGACGTTCCCGGGTGCGGGTGCCACCGTCTCGGCCTTCTCGGCTGGTGGTGCTTCGCAAGCTGGCTCGAGCCTCGGCGCTGCCACGCTGGCCCTGCCGGTTCCGGCTTCGTTCGCTCCGTAGTTGAGTCTCCCCGAAAAGGGGAGGTCACTCTACGCTTGACATGAATGAGATATGGCCGCGAGCAATCGCGGCCATATTTTTTTGTTTCATCGGATCTCGAAGGTGATCCGAAATCGACTTAACGGATGTAAGCCGAGGCGCCACCAAAGGCTCCGCCAGTAATGGTGCCGATGAACAGCGTTTCCACTTCGAGTCCGAGCTGCAAGCGGCTCTCGGTTTGGTGGATCGGATCGATCATGCCGGCGATACAACCAACGTCGTAGCAAGTCGACGCGTGGTTGGTGTCCACGCCGAAGACGTAGCTCTTCGTCTTCGGGTCGATCAACATGCCGGAGACGAAGCTCATTCCGGCCGTGATCATGCTGGCACCTTCACCGCGAACTTTATTGCCTTCGCGAGCGGTGATCGGCTGGATCTTCGCGAGTCCAGCGTTTTTCAGTGCGGCTTTGGTCATCGCCTTCTCGGCCGCCTCGCCGCGAACTCCGCCAAGCGTCGCTACGACGCTGGCCAGCATCAACACTATCAAAGACTTGCGCATGCTTGAGAATCCTTTCCCTAAAATCTGACCGGCTGTCTGGCGATTTCGGGAGATCGCCGCAGCCACAGGCCCCTCGCCTGTTTGGTCAATCGGTAATGACGGTCGCGCACCATCAGCGGAATTTCCCGAACATTCCGCTAAGTTCAGAAACTGATCGTGGCGCTCATGCTGGCTCCCAGCAGGCTCAGGTCGCCCGCCTCCGAGAACGCGGTCGCCGATGCGGCGCCTCCAAAGAGGGGCGGTCCGCCGATCAGGAATGCCGTCGAATCGCTGCGAGCCGAAACCGAGCCAGCTCCCCAGTATTGGCCTTCGACCGCGAGTCGCATGGTCAGGAAACCGGGGAAGTGCTTAAGGCAGCGTTGGTATTCGAAACCGATCTGCATTTCGCCGATGCCGACCATGTCGTCCTTGGTGCAGGCGTATGCCGAATCGGAGTTGAAGGCGGTGGAACCACCGAACTTCTTCGTGAACGCATGGGCTTCCGTGCGGGCGAACGCTTCGGTTTCCGACCACAAAATGGAGCCACGCACATTCCAGAAGAATGACACGCCCAGGGGACCGCAGGCGGGGCCCGGGCCGGGCGGGCAGTCCATCGGCCACAACAGGTTGCGTCCACCGATTGAGGCGGTAAAACCGAGTCCGTCCACCGAGTTGGCGATACTGCCGACGCCGTAGAGGCTCACCTTGGCGTCGGGAACGCCGACTTCTCCATAGCCCAGTGTCGTCAGATTGCGGTCCATCTTGGCGTAACGCGCTCCGAAGCTAATGTCCAGGAAGCCGTTCGCGAAGCAAAAACCGTTCATGAGCTCGATGTCGACCGTCTGCGCGGCCAAGTAGTAGGCGTCGAGTGTCGTGGGCTGGGCGATCGACGGCACCACGGGGCTCGGCGTGTTCATTTCGGCGTTGAAGTTCCAGTAGCTCACTCGGAACCCCGACCCGGCCGGATTGCGGAAGCCGATCCAGGTCCGCGAGCCAACGCCAAGCCCACCTTCCGCGTCGCTGATGATCGTCCGCTCGGCGACAAGGTCTTCCATCTTCACCACGGGAGCCGTTTCGCCCAGTGGCGACAACATGGTGAGTTGAGATCCGAAGAACAGTCCTGGCGGGCAAGCCCGACGGCAAAAGTTGTAGAAGTCGGTGCGAAGATTCGATGGCGGCGGCCGGTAGCCGGCGCTCGGCGGCGGCATCGCCTCGTAGGCTTCGGCTTCCTCTTCAACCTCTTCTTCCACTTCTTCCTCGACCATTTCCTCTTCTTCGACTTCCTCTGGATAGCGATTCACCATGGGCGGCGGCGCCAGCACGGCGGGGGGAGCGGGCGAGTAGGCTGGATTCGCTGTCCCAGCGGCGGGAGCCGGAACGTACTCGGGGGCCGGCGGAGCGTTAACGGGTTCCGGCGGATATCCGGGTGCGGTCACCAGTGGCGGGTTGGGGTTCGCGTACATCGGGGCGGTTGGGTATGTCGGCGGAGCCAAAGGGCCCGCGTAGGGCGGAGGCGCTGCCGGCACTGCGTATTGCTGGGCGGGGGGAGAGGCTATCGGAGCCTGCGGTGCCAATGGTGCCAATGGTGCCAATGGAGCTTGGGGAAGCGGCGGAGCCGGTGGGACCGACAGCATCTGCGGTGCCTGTGGGGCAGGGGGGGCCATGGGAACAGGAGCTGGCGATGCTGGCGTGTAAGCCGGAGGCGCTGGATTCGCATACGCGGGCGGCGCAGCCGGCGCGGGAACGAACGCGGGATTGGCTGGGCTGGCGG
>JBJTOW010000152.1:0-2741 GCA_046074805.1 Planctomycetota bacterium
AACCGCCAACGACCAACCCACCTCGTTGCTCGTCAAGTCGTCCTTGACATCCAGACCACCCCAGCGACCGTGCTACGACAACTGACAACTGACAACTGACAACCGACAATTGTCCCCACGCTCCCATCTCTACCCATGAACACTTCCCCAAATCGCGACTCTACTGCCACTCCGTCGCCTCCAGAAAATGAGGGGCAGGCCAATTCCGCCGATGGCTCGGTGCCATCCATGCTCTGGACCCGCCGTAGCTGGAACCGCTGGGTATTAGCCGGGGCCGGTTCGCTGGTCGCCGCGACCGATGCCGGACGCGGAACTTGGTCCAGCGGCCCAGCGATGGCTCAGGCGCCCGCGAAACGGGAGGCGGCGGACAAGACCCGCACGCTGTCGCTGCCGCCGCTCAATCGGTTTTCGCGTGTGGTTCACGAGTGGTTCGTGGAACGGGTTCGCGACATCGAGTCGCGCGGGGCCATACGGCGCGCTGCGCTTAAGACGAAAGCCGATGCGGAAGCGTACGTGAATGACGTACGCGCGAAGATCCGCCAATCGTTCGGCCCAGAGCCGGCCCGCACGCCGCTCAATCCGCGGGTGACACGCGTCGTCGAGCGTGAAGCGTATCGAATTGAAAACGTCATATTCGAAAGTCGGCCGGGGTTTTTCGTCACCGGAAATCTGTACTTGCCCGCGAAGCTGGCGGGAAAGGCGCCGGCGGTGGTGGGAGTTTGCGGGCATTCGAGCAACGGCAAGGCGGAAAAGGCGTATCAGTCGTTCGTGCAATCGCTGGCCCGCCGCGGATACGTGGCGTTCATCATCGATCCGATTGGCCAGGGCGAGCGTTTACAGTATGTCGATGCGGATTTCAAACCGCGACGCGGCGTCGGCGTCGCCGAGCATCTCTACGCGGGCAACCAGCAGTTCTTGATTGGCGAATTTTTTGGGGCGTGGCGAGCCTGGGATGGCATTCGCGCGCTTGACTATCTCCTGACGCGGCCCGAGGTCGATGCGACGCGAGTCGGAATCACCGGCAACTCGGGCGGTGGAACGCTGACAACTTGGCTCGCCGGACTCGATCGACGTTGGGCCATGGCGGCGCCATCGTGTTTTGTCACGACATTCCGCCGCAACTTGGAGAATGAATTGCCGGCTGACACCGAGCAATGTCCTCCGGGGGCGCTCGCGTTAGGATTGGATCACGCCGACTTCCTGGCGGCGATGGCGCCTAAGCCGGTGATCGTTCTGGCCAAGGAACGCGATTACTTCGACGCCCGCGGCTCGGTCGAAGCCTACGAGCGGCTCAAGCACCTCTACACGCTGCTCGGCGCGCCGGACAACGTCGGGCTGTTCATCGGTCCAACCGAGCATGGCTATTCGCAAGAGAACCGCGAGGCGATGTACGGTTGGTTCCATCGCGCCGCCGGAGTCGACCAGCCGGCGCAAGAACCGACGCTCACCCTAGAAACCGACGAAACGCTCACTTGCACCGCTCGCGGCCAAGTCGCGGAATTGAAGGGACGCACCGTCTTCGATTTCACAAAGGCGAAGTCCGAGCGGCTACGGAGGGAGCGTCCGCAGCTGCGGGGCGAAATGTTGCGAGCGGCGGTTCGCGAGGTGCTGGGAATCGCGGCGGGCGGCGTTGCGAACGGCAACGCTAACGGTGGTGCCAATGGCGTTGTGAATGGTGGTGCGGGCGGCGCCGAAGGCCACTCGCTGGCCGCGCCCGATTACCGGATTTTGCGTCCCTATGGCGACCGGGGATATCCGACACCGCACGCGACAACGTACGCGGTGGAAACGGAACCGCGGATGATCGCCGTCGTTACTCGTTTGCAGGACCGGCCGCATTATTCGCGTCCACAAGCGGGGCCGCCGCGGGCCTTGTTATATGTCGCGCATCAATCGAGCGACGCGGAGCTGCGCGGTTCGGCATGGGTTCGCGAACTCGCGGCCGCCGAGCCCGAGACGCCATTCTTCGCCTGCGATCCGCGGGGCATCGGCGAATCGCGGCCGGACACCTGCGGAGCGGACAATTTTTCCAAACCGTACGGGGCGGATTACTTCTACGCGATCCATAGTTTGATGCTCGACCAGCCTTACATCGGCCGCAAGACATTCGACATTCTGCGCGTGATCGACTGGCTGGCGGCGAACGGCCATCGCGCCATCCACCTGGCCGGCCAAGGTTGGGGCACGCTGCCCGCCGTGTTCGCGGCCGTGCTGAGCGACCGCGTTAGCCGTTTGTCGCTGCGCGACGGATTGGACTCGTACGCGTCGCTGGCGGAGAACGAAGAGTACACTTGGCCGCTATCGTCGTTGGCGCCCAACGTGCTGGCCAAGTTCGACCTACCGGACTGCTACGCTTACTTGGCGGAACGCATGACCGTAGCGCGGTCGGCGAGCCCCGCTGGTTGAGCGACTTCGATCGCGCGTCACCAATACGAGCACAAAGAGGTTACTCACGTGAAGACGAAGCATGGATGGCGATGGTCCGAGACCGGTACAGCCGCAGTGGTCGTCTTGGTGGCGTTTTGGGTGTCGGCGATGACGGCATCGCCGCACGCGCTGGCCGCTCCGCCGAACATCGTGTTGCTGTTCGCGGACGATCTGGGTTACGGCGATGTCGGTTGTTTTGGCGCGTCAGACATCCGCACGCCGAATCTGGATCGGATGGCCAAGGAGGGGATGCGGTTCACCGATTTCTATGTTTCACAGCCGGTGTGCACGGCGTCACGCGCTTCGCTGTTGAC
>JBJTOW010000153.1:0-5814 GCA_046074805.1 Planctomycetota bacterium
GATACGTTCGAATTCGTTGAGAGCGGTCCCGTGTTCTTGGTCATTTGGGCGTAGTTCCAACCGTCGTTCGTAATGCCGGTCAAACCCTGCCCTACAAATTGCGAACTCCCGGGAAACGCGCCGAAGCCCAGATCCGTAAAGATTTGCTGCATCACGGATGTGCCAACGTTTGGATAACTGGCGTTTACGAGCGTAGTTGCCCAGCACGGTTCGCCGTCGTCCTTCATTGATCCTGAAGTGTCGACCACAAAAAGGATGTCGCGGGGAGTCGTCATCGCGATCGCGGAGCGGGAGACATCGAACCCCGTCTTGTTCAGGATGCGGCCGAAGTACAACGGCACGGGGCCGGCGTGCGTGGCGTCCCGGCGCACTGTCACCCGAACGGCGTTTCCGGGATTCGCGGCGGGCGTGAACACTCCAAGCGACGGCGCCCATGTGCCAAACTGGACTTCAACGCTGGCCGACGTTATCGGCGAACCCGCGATCTCGTTGTAACCCGCGTACGTCACCGCCGCCGAGGTCGCCTGGGAGGTGCTCGTCGGAACGTAGGCGGCCGCCGCCATCGCGGCCGCGTCCGCGGCGACCTGCGCCTCTCGACGAGTCGTGTGGATGAAGCCAACATCCACGGTTAAGGCCACCATGCCCAACAGCACCACCGCCATCACCACAAACAACGCCAGGATCGTCCCTCGTCGCCGGCGATGGCGGCGCCCTCGCAAATCGTGATTGCGTGATCGGTTGGGGGTCGATTCCATCTTCGCGACTCCTGTCAACTTGGATAATGACGTGCCACTCAGTTGGGGCCCCGGTATCTGCCTGACAGCCCCAACCTCACAGCCATTCGAGTGGACACCGCCCACCAAGTTCACTCTACGTCGCCAAAATAAAATTGCCACATCAAAAATGGATGTTATGTTTCCAGTGGACCGTAGGCGGTGGAAGAAGGGGCAAGGCGTCGGCGATCGATCCTGTTGTCGAAGCTGCAAGTTCTTCTCAAATAGCGAGTTGCGATATGCGGAACGGATGTTTTAGGCTGCGTGGAAAACGCTTTGAGGGCGGTGGTCGAGACGACTCCCGAGCGGCGCAAGTCGCCAAGCCAAGGCGGGCGGGTCGCCGTGGGGCGGCGGCGGCCGAGTTGGCTTTGGTGCTGCCCGTCTTCATCTCGCTGATCGTTGGAATGTTCGAGTTTTCCCGAGCGTTCATGCTCAAACAGGCCGTGACGGCGGCGGCCCAGGAAGCTTGTCGGGTCGCGATTTTGGATGGTTCAACGTCAACTTCCGTGCGTTCCAAGGCGCTCGCGTCGCTATCCCCCGCTGGGATCGGATCGTCTTCCGTGACGGTTACCACAACCCCAACCGCTCCAAGCTCTGGCGGGTACGACACCCCAGTTTCGGTGACAGTGTCGGTGCCGTATTCGGCGGTAAGCAGCACGGCAGCTTGGTTTCTGCCCGCCAATGCGAATCTGACCGCGACCGTGACGATGCGGCGTGAAACGGTGAAATAGCCCCTAGTTTGCTTGCGAGGAGTCCATGAAAGCCTTGCCTTTGACGGACCTTGTGAAGGGATCGAGTTCATCCACGCCGACGAATAGCGTTGGTGAGCCATCGTATTCATCGTCGCCGTTGATCGATCGCCCATCCCAAGGACCATCGACAGGTTCGGCATTCGGACCTTCTACAGGCATTCCAAGTCCCTTGACGGCTGGTTCCAGTTTTGGCCCGCCCCCTCCAACACCGGAGGGCGCCGAGGACCTCGGAGCCGCGCCGCGGGCCCCCAAGGTCATTGGGGATACGGGGCTCGACATTCTGCAACTCGAGCAACTCGCCCTGCGTCTCTGCAACTTGGCCTGCGCTTTCACCACTGAATGGCTGACGCGGCGGCTCGGCCTGCCGCTCAAGTTAGTCAACGAGTTATGCTGGGATTTACGGCATGAGAAGATGATCGAGATCCAGGCCGAACTCTCGCCTTTCAATCACCGTTACGCGATCACCCAACGGGGCCGCGACACGGCGACCCGCTCGCTGGAAACCACCGGTTATCTCGGACCGGCGCCGGTGCCGCTCGCCCAATACGTTCAACTGCTGGAATCGCAGGAGTCCCAGCGGCCGGCCGTGTCCCAGGCGATGGCTGAAGAGGCGTTACGCGGGATGGTGCTAAGCTTGGAAGCGGCGGAAGTCGCCACCTTGGCGGCCGCCTCGGGCCGCGGACTGTTTGTGTTCGGCCCGCCTGGAAACGGCAAGACCACTCTGGGACGCGCATTGCGAAACCTGATGGCGGGGCCGCTATGGGTGCCGCACGCGCTGGCGATCGACAATCAGATCATCCGCTTCTTCGACTCGCAGATGCATGTGCCGCTGCCTGGCATGGAACAGGACGGCCGGGTCGACCAACGGTGGATCCGAATCCAGCGTCCGTTCATCATGACGGGTGGAGAAATGACGCTCCAAGATCTGGACTTGGCCTACCAGCCCGCCTTGAAATGCTACGAGGCCCCGGCGCACGTGAAAGCCAATGGCGGCGTCTTCATGATCGACGACTTCGGACGCCAACGCGTCGATCCCCAGCAAATGCTCAATCGCTGGATTGTGCCGCTCGAAGAACGTGTCGATTTCCTGACGTTGCTCTCCGGCCAGAAAATCCGGATGCCGTTCAAGCTGCTCCTGATCATCGCGACGAATCTTACGCCCAACGATGTGGCCGACCCGGCTTTCTTGCGGCGGATGGGCTACCGTTTACGAATCGACAACCCGACGATTGACGACTATCGACGGATCTTCGCGCGGTACGCCGCCAGCCGCGAAATCGAATTGGCCTCGGGGGTGCTCGAGCATATCTTGGCGCGTTACGGCGCGGAGAGCCGTTCCCTGCGTGGCTGCGAACCTCGGGACCTGATCGAGCGCTCGCTCGACATCATCCGGCTACGTGGCGCCCCGCGACGGCTCGACGCCGCAATCGCCGACACGGCGTGGCGCGGCTACTTTGGCGGGATTCCCGAAACGCCCGCCCGCGACGAGAAGAGCGGCCGGAGATAAAGCAGAGACCCGTAAACCCTGCACCGCGCGTGGGGCTGACACGCTCTCCGGCCGCTCTTTCGCGGGCGTTGACCGCGTCATTGAGGGTGACGCGGCACGCCATCCCTTCAATCGTGAACCTTATGGAAAAACGGGCGCCACACCCGTAATTTTTTCCAAAAAAAGGCGGCGTGATTCCCGCCCGCCACCTGGACGGCTTGCGGGCGGTAGGCGGCCGCCAGCCGCGCGGCTATCGTGCCGCTATGCGCGAACCACATCCGTCACGTTCCGGTCCGGATTCGCCGGCCATGTCACCTTCGACCGTTTCACCACCGGCCCCTTCCAGCCGGTCCCGGTTTGAAGTGTATCGCCAGCAGGTCGGGGCCCTAGCCGATTCCCCCAGAGGCGAACACCAAGCCAAGTCGAGTTCTGGGCGGACTCGCGCCCGCTCCGCCACCGATTTGACCCTGCGTTTCTTCGCGATGCTCAGGCCCTATGCCGGTCGACTGTCGCTGGTGCTCGTTTCCATCACCCTCGCCACGCTCATTGGCCTCGCTCCTCCGGCGGGTACCAAATTCGCCATCGATTACGGCCTCACCGGCCACCCTCTCCCCGAGCCGCTAAGCCAGAGGTATCCAGAATTGCGCGATCCGCACACGCTGCTCATCGCGACCGTCGCAATCGCGGCCGGACTCTCGGTGCTCAAAATCGCTGTTCACCTGTGGGGCCGCTGGGAAGCGACGCGAATCACCAAACGGATCCAATTGGCCGTTCGTCGGCATGTCTTCGAGCACGCAGTGCGTTTGCCGTTGCATCGCGTGCAGGAATTGCGGTCCGGCGGCGTCGCCTCGATCCTCCGCGAGGACAGCGGCAGCGTTGGCGAACTGGTCTTCGGCATGATCTTCAATCCCTGGCGAGCCATCATTCAATTGACTGGCAGCTTGGCGATTCTCGCTTGGGTCGACTGGCGCTTGCTGTTGGGGGCCACCATCCTCATCCCCTCCGTCTTCGCCACCCATCGCGCCTGGATCAACCGAATCCGGCCCCAGTTTCGGGCGATCCGCAAGCAGCGGGAAATGATCGACGCGAACGCGACCGAGTCATTCGCGGGAATGCGGGTCGTGCGGGCCTTCAATCGACAACGTCGCGAAGAAGCGAGGTTCGCCACTGACAACCATTTGATGGCGCGGCAGGAAATCCATGCTTGGTGGTGGATGCGGGCCGTTGAATTGGTCTGGGAAGCGCTCGTGCCGCTCGCCAGCGCCGCCCTGCTTTACTACGGCGGCTGGCGGGTGCTCTCCGGTGCCCTCACGGTCGGCGATCTGATGATGTTCATGGTCTATTTGCTCATGCTGCTGGAACCGCTTGGCGCCCTCGCTCAAAGCGCCACACAGTTCCAGAACAGCCTGAGTGGACTCGACCGAGTACTCGACCTGCTCGCTGAACCCCGGGAGATGGCCGGCGACCATCCGCGCCGCTCGCTCGACCGCGTTTCCGTAGCGGGGCGCATCGAGTTCGACAATGTGACTTTCGGCTATCCAGGTTCGGACCGGCCCGCGCTTCGCGAGATCCGATTGACGGTGGAAGCCGGTCGGACAGTCGCCTTGGTCGGCCCCAGCGGCAGCGGTAAAACAACGCTCACCAATCTCATCGCCCGTTTCTACGACCCCGACAGCGGACGCCTGCTGCTCGACGGCGTCGACCTGCGCGAATACGACGTGGAATCGTTCCGCTCGCTCCTGGGCATCGTGGAGCAAGATGTGTTCCTATTCGACGGATCGATCCGCGAGAACATCGCGTTCGCCCGACGCGACGCGACCGACGCGGAAATCCGCGCGGCCGCCGATGCCGCGAACGCCACCGAGTTCATCGTTCGGACCGCTCTTGGTTTTAACACTGTCATTGGCGAACGGGGCGTGCGACTCAGCGGCGGCCAGCGCCAACGACTGGCGATCGCCCGAGCGATCCTCGCCAACCCACGCATCTTGATCCTGGACGAGGCGACGAGCAATCTCGATACGGAGAGCGAGCGACTCATTCAGGAATCCCTCCGACGACTCGTCCGTGGCCGCACTTGCTTCGTCATCGCCCACCGACTCAGCACTATCGCCGCCGCCGATATGATTGTCGTCGTTGAAGACGGCCAAATCAGCCAAGTCGGCACTCACGACAGCCTCATGGCCAGCGGCGGCAAGTATCGCGCCATGGTCGAACAGCAAGTGAAAATGGCAATTGGCAGCGCGACCCCTCGGCCCGACCTACTCGCGAGTATCTGAGCAATCGACTTGTGAACCGGCCGAGCCCCTCGGTGGCTCGACTCTATTCTCTCCCCGCCGTATCGCTTCGATTCGCTGGAGCGATTCTTGGGCGGGAAGGAAATTAGGACGAGCGGCCACGATCAGCCGCAACTGCTCGATCGCGCCGTTGATTTGACCGAGACGCAAGAGCGATTGGGCTAGGTTGAACCGGGCTTCGACGTAGTCCGGAGCGTGTTCGACGGCGTTTGCGAAATGCCGTGCGGCCTCAACGGGCGACTCGGACATCGCGAGCCCACCCAAATTGTTATGGGCCTGGGCGAGCGTCGAGTCAAAAGTTACCGCTCGTTCATACTCGGCGCGAGCTGACTGTGGATCCCCCTGACGACGATACTCGTTTCCGCGTTCATAATGAACTCGTGCTTGTATCCGCGTTAAGCGACGTTCGATCTCTTCGCGGCGTGGATCGCTGGCTCCGTAAAGCCCCGCCGCCAGCGTCAGCTGATTAATCGCTTCGTCCCGGCGCTCCCGCTCTTCGAGCAGACGCG
>JBJTOW010000154.1:0-7587 GCA_046074805.1 Planctomycetota bacterium
TCGGCGTGGCTCGACGGATAGTTCGCTTGGAAGTAAGCCGCGATCCCCGAATCGTACGCGGCCGTATGGGCGAACGCCGCCGCCATCAACTGACGCCGCAGCGGCAGCGAGGTGCGGCCTGTCGCGCGGAGTTCAGCGGCGATCGCAGCGTACTGTTCGGCGCTGGTGGCGATCGCGACAAAAGCGTGGTTCTTGGCGGCTGCGCGCACGAGGCTCGGGCCGCCGATGTCGATCTGCTCGACCGCCTCCGCCACGGTCGTGTCCGCTCGCGCCACCGTGGCTTCGAACGGGTACAGATTGACAACCACCAGTTCGAAAGGCCGGATGCCGTGGGTCGCGATGCCGTCCATGTCATCCGGTCGATCGTGACGGCAGAGAATGCCACCGAAAACTTTGGGATGGAGCGTCTTGAGCCGTCCATCCATCATTTCCGGGAAGCCGGTGTACGATGCGATGTCGGTTACAGGCAGTCCAGCCGCTTCGAGATGCTTCCTCGTGCCGCCCGTACTGACGATCTCGACGCCCAGGGAATGCAGCACCTGGGCGAATTCCACCAAGCCCGTCTTGTCGCTAACGCTAATCAGGGCCCGGCGGAGGGGAGGACTTTCCATGGTGGTTCACGCGGTTCGGCGGCGATGACAGGAACAACGCGAGATTCACCACGAACCACGCGAGCCCCAATCGTAGACATCCAAGCCGCCGCGACAAGAAGGCTTGTCATCCGGGCCCTGCGGATAACCGCGAGCGACCGCCTGTAAGTACGACGGACTTTCCAGTCCGTCGAGGCACCGACCTCCTTGTACGACGGACTTCCAAGTCCGTCGCAGCAGCACCAATCATTCGACGGACTAGGAAGTCCGTCGTACAAGGAAAAGGCAAAGCGTTGACCAAGCACACTTGCCTGGCGACTACCGCTAGTCCCACCACCACGAGTCGCTGGCCAAATTCTTTGGCTTTGAACCCGTCAGATTCGCTTTCAGCTTGCCGTAGGTGTCGACGACCATCCGGTCTTTCGCCGCCAGCGACTTGACTGAGCACGACACGCCGCCACTGACGCCCGCCACGACCTGTGTCCGGTTGATCACGCGGTGATTCACCACCGAGTCGACCTCGCGGGGAGCTGTTCCGAGCTCGACGGGGCATTGAGCCGCGTCGCCAAAGTAGGTCATGTGCCAGCCCGCTTGGCCCGGCAAGTCCTGCGCTTGGATAATCGCCGCGACAAGCGCCAGGTCGAAGATGTTTCGCAATTCCGCATAGACCGGATACTTGGCGGCTAGAGCCGGGAAGTGCTTCGTGAAGCTCTCCGTGAATTGGCGATTGAGCACATCAGCTTGGCCCGTATGGACGCGTTGGCCGCGTTCGGTGAGCAGTTCGTTTTCGCTGAGCACCTTCACGCCTTGGCCGCGAATCTCGAACGCGTCGTGGCCTTCGGTCGTCTGCACGGCGTCGTAGTTCACCGCGAACCACCAGCGGAGCACGTTCATGGGCACAGCCTCGCCGTTGGCGGCGGGTATCGCGCTCAGGTAGCTCACGACGCCCGGCACGCCCTCTTCAAGGCCCATGCCGACGAGCTTCATCCGGTAGTCGGCTTCGACCATGATCCGAGCGGCGCGGGTACGCGGGTCGAGACCGAAGACCACGATGTCTTGCTTGCCGACCGTGTCGCGAAGCTGATCGAGCCACGCGTCCCGTTGTCCTGGCTTCAGCGGCCGCTTCGTCGATTCGTCGAGGAACGCTTTGGTCCGAGCGAGATTCTCTTCGCGGGGATTGATCGAACAACCAATGACTTCCTTGTTGTTTTCGGCATTGCGGAGCAGCACGACAAGATCGTCAAGCTGCAACACGGGGCGGCCTTTCTCGAGGCTCACCATCCGGCCTTCCGCGTCACGGGCCCAATCGCCGGCGGGGCCAGCCAACACGATATCGCCCGTTTCCGGATACATCAGCACGTATTGAACTCGCTGCAAGCCGGCGAGCGACCGCATCGCCTCGTCGGGGCCTTGGCCGAGCAGCCTGCGGAGCTGGACCTCGCGTTCGAGCCGCGAGAGCGACACCTTCCGCATGCCAGACGAACGACGGACGTCGATGTTGCCGTTGGACGACAGAGCGCTCGAACGCAACTCGGTCAGCGACCCGGCGTTCGCGCGGGCCAGACCTTTGATGAGAACTCCGTTGGCGTCGACGAACACGCCGTTGCGGAACTCTTCAACCGTGCCGACACCACCGTCGTCCGTCCAACCAGGAGCCGGTTTACCGGTCGAGTTTTGTATCAGGGTGATGAGCGAATCGAAGTCGGCCATCGCGGCGCCGCCCGCCGCAACCGGCGGCGGACCGAAGAACGACTGGCCGTTCGTGAACCCACCGTTGCCGAAGCCGCCCGGCATGAAGCCCGTGCGGACCTGATCGTTGCCGATGCCGCGGAAGTTATTGGCGAATCCGCCCAGCGCCCCGCCACGAAGCTGAGCGGCGGCCATGGCCGCTAGAGCCGCGTCCTGCTGGGCGGCACCAAGGTTTTGGGCGAGCACCCGAGCCGGTCCAAACTCACCGGCCGCGATGTGGGCCGCAATCCGCTTTTCAACTGCCGCGTTGTCCACGGGTTTCGCAGTTGCGGCTTGACCGGCAGCAATTTGACCGGCAGCAATTTGACCGGCAGCGGCGTTCGCCGGTTTGGCTGGAGCGGTCTTCGGGGCCACGGCAGGGGACTGTCCGTAAGCGGCGCCGGTGGCGCCAACGGTGACAGACAAGGCGGCAATGGCGACGGCGGCCGACGTCCGAGCGAGGACAAGGCCCCGCTGCAAGACGCGTTTCCAACTCCCGTGGAATCGGATGGACATGCGGATAACTCCGTTGTAGCGCTAATTGCGGCAAGCGATCGCGAATAAGTCGCGTGTCAGGATGCTTGAATTTCGCGTCCCGGTCAAGAAAATTCCCGACGACCGCCGGGAATTCTCGCGTAGGCACGGGGCGCACCTGACAACTATACTCGATAGTTCACGGGCTGCCAGAAAACGCCCGTTTTCGCGGAAAACCAGGGAGCACAATCGCTATGACCGGCAGCTTGCGGTCGACCGTCCCTGCCGTGACGTCAACCATCCGCCCTCACCGCCGGACTACGGACCACTCGGTATTACGAGTCCCGCATTCGCTCGTCGTTTGCACCACCCTCCTGTGCCTCGTCCATCCCCACGGCACGTGTGTCGGCGTCGGTGGTGACGCTCCCTCGGTCACCGCCCCCACCGAGCGGGTGCTTACGCCAACGCAGCGTGCCCGACTGATCAGCGATTTTCGCGCCCGCAGTCCGGACCAACGGCCCGCGATCGCACGGGAAATGGCGCGTTTCCGCGATCTTGAGTTGACGCGATTTTTAGCGCAACACGGTTTACGGGATCGATCGCCGCAGGTGCTGGAGGCGGTTCACACCGCTTTGATGGTCTCGCGCGGCGATCCGCCACACGACTCCTTGGTCGTCGACCTGTGGCGTGCGGAACTACGGTCCGGAAAACGCCCAGCAGGCGACTACAGCAGCCGACTCGCGATCGCCGTCGGCAATCGCCGCTCGTTCGCCGCCTGGACTGAGCTCGCACGAGTCGCTTTGGACAGCGAGCACCCCCGGCATGGCGAATGCTTGGACGCGTTGCTTGCGGCGGTCGATCGAGTGGGTCTTGATCGCGATCCGGCCGCGATTGACGCACTCGAGCAGTGGGTGGCGGCCCCGTGGTTCGACCAGTCACAAGGAATTCGCCGCAGCGTCGTCAACGCCGCACGACGCTTCGACGATCCGCGCGCCACTGGCTTGCTCATCACCTGCTTAGAGCGGACCGATGGCGAGATGCGGTTTACAATTTCAGAACGGCTGGCCCAACTGACAGGCCAGAAATTAGGCGCCGACGCCAAAGCGTGGCGGACTTGGATGACCGTCGGCAAAACCGCCGACCGCCCCGCCGCCACGCGGGAATCGTCCGCACGCGGAGCAGACCTGCCCGGAAAGGAACTCGCCGGCGCTCCACTGTACTACTACGACTTGCCTGTACGGGCCGAGCGGGTTGTGTTCGTGCTGGATGTTTCCAAGAGCATGGGGTTAGGCGGAACCACCAGCCGCTTGGCAGCGGCCCAGCGGGAACTGGTTCGCACCATCGGATCGCTCGCCGACGGAACGCTGTTTAACATCGTCGTTTTCCATGACGACGTGGCGCTGTGGCAAGAGCGTTTGTATCCCGCGACCATGGCAACTCGGGCGCACGCGGCCGCTTTTGTGCGGGGCCAGCGGCCCCAAGGCAAAACGGCGACCTACGACGCACTGCGTTCAGCCCTCTCGATGTCGCCGACACCGGAGGCGATTTACTTCCTGTCGGATGGCATGCCTAGCGCGGGCGAGATCGTCGCACCCGAGCGGGTCTTGGACGCGGTCCGACGCGATAATCAACGTTTAGGGGTAGCGGTCCACTCCCTGGGAACGCTCGCCGGCCCCCGCGACGCCGGCTTCGCCGACTTTCTGGAAAAGCTCGCCGGGCAAAACCACGGCCAATTCCGGCGGCTCGAATGACGTCCCATACACACCGTCAATCACCAGACCAACGATGGGCATTAGGAGGATGAGTGGGCGTTCGCCACTGTTCGAGCCCCTCCCCGGTCGACCAATCGACCGGGTTGCGTTACGCCAAAACGGCCATGTTAGAAAAAAAACGAATAGGCGTCAGTCCGCAGCGATCTCAAAGTAGCTGGGGTGGGTGATGGTCGATCGCCGATCGGCCTCAAACTTCCAGGACCAAAACTGGGGAGTCGCCGTGATGGGTAGCGGGTTGTTCGATAACGGGTGGTTGTCTGACCGAAAGATGGCAGCATCGGCGTTGATCGGTCGTCGACACGTCATTCTCGCCAGCTCGATATCGGTCATGTTTCTCCTGACCGCCGCAGTGGGTTTTGCCCAGCCGGGCCCTCCCGCGTCCCGTCGTCCATCTGGATCGGGACCGCCGCGGCGCCCATGGGAGGATTTGATGCCGTGGTTGGACATCTACAATCCAAAATATGTGCGGCAATCGGGAACATGGAGTCGCGATGACGCGACGGTGACCATGGAAGGCCCCGGAAGACTCGGATTGCCATTTGAACCGCAGCTGCGTCATAAAGGGGAAGATCCCCAGGCAAGCCGTTATCGCCTCGAATTGGAGGTCGAACGCCTGGGGCCGGGACCGTTGTTTCTGGCTTTTCCTGTTGGACAAATCGACCATTTCGGTGTCGTCACCGTCGCGCTGGACTTCGAGTTGGGAAGCGGTCCTTGCGTCGTCCATGGTAAGTCATTCTCCGCTCATGAACTGTGGCGGAAACATGCTCGGCAACTGCTACCCGACAAGCAACGTGTTTTGGTCCGCTGCGAAATCGTTTCCCTGGAGGGACTCGCTGGCGAACTGACCGTGGTCGTCGGCGACACCGAAGCTTATCGCGGTCCTATTGATGCGGCACACATGGCGGAGACAGTCACCAGTCCCCAACCGGGCGGCGTGAAGTTCGAACCGTTTCGCACACTTTCGATAGGTGGCGAGGGGCGGTTTCGCTTTACTCGCGTGGCAACCCAGGGAAGGGGTCTGTTCCCAGTGGTTAGGGGCCCAGGGGAGCCGCTAACGCCAGCTCCAGTCCCAGCGACGCGGAAAGCCAAAGCAAATAGCCCTGCGAGTCAACCACCGATCGCCGATTTAACGCCGGGCATTTGGCAGATTACCCCTCTCGACGACCACATCCGATTCCAATGGGCGAAACTTCATATAGTCTCCTCGACCAAGGGCGACGTTCGCGGCGTCATTCAGTGGATTGGACCGGACAAAGAGCGGGCCTATGAGATCGTACGCGGCCTTATCGTCGGCGATTCTTTGACTCTCCACGGCATTGACCATCAACGTTATTTAATAGACTTGCGGATCGCTCGTTACCGCGGCAAAGTGTCGGCCGATGGCAAGCGATTTCACAGCGTGGAGACGATTGTCGACGGCCGGCTTATTCGCGATGAATCAGCCACCGAGCGATTCGAGGCGATATGGGAAGGACCTAATACGGCCATCGGCCGCGGCGCCCAAGCTGCTTTCGACACCCTGTTTCGCTCACAGTCCGATGAGGATTCGATATGTAAACAATTCACGGACTACTTGTTTATCACCGAGCATGAGGGGCGCACGATTGCGCGAGCCCATCAAGCCGATCGAGTGGCGCTGGCCTCGCTCGCCCAATCCTCGAATCCACACGTTCGTGCGGCCGCCTTGGGGATGATGCAAGGCGAACTAATGCGGGACGCTAAAAACACCGGCGCGAACATCTCTGCCGCGATTGAGATCGCCCAGGCTAGCTCCCAGGGGCTCTCCAGCAAGCTCCTGGAACTGCAAGCGAATCGCGACATCGTCCTCGCCCGCGTGCCCGGCTCTAATCCAAATTCCACGGAAACGATCGCCACTATCGACCGCATCAACAGTGAATATCACGAGGCAACTTCTCGCCTGTTCAACGCGGCGTTTAACAATCCGGGGATTCAGAAAATCTATTTGAACGATATCGAGCGAACCAAAATGAGCGCCGAAGGCTTCCGGTTGAATCAAGCCATAAACCATCAAATTCTCGCTATTTTACGCGAACGAAAGGGGCCCGCCGAGCCTTTGTCCAGTACATGGGGACAGCGAATCGAAGGTGGCTACTCCACCATAAGCGTGGGATTGACCAACACCACGAAACAGATGCTCGAAAACTGCGTTTTCCTCACGGAATTTCAAGTCGACAAGGAAAAGAGCAAGGCCGATCGGGAAAAACAGGTATTTAATGAACGAGTGGTTGGTAGGCTTGCTGGATTGACAATGGGACTTGATCGCGACGCCACTGATATCGCCGATGCGGATAGCGAGGCAAAGTATGAGTTGTTGCTGTGCGACACTAGTTGCCTCATCTGGCTCCCGCAATGGCGCCCAGGAGAAAGGGTCCAAATCAAATTGGCGAAAACACGGGCCGCCACCTGGGGCAAATCCGCAAGCCTCGCCGTATGGACAAACCAGACTGGTCTGAAAGAGTCGAAACTTTCGCTCGTGTCGATCGCGGCGGAAGCGAAACGTGCCCAGGTCATTCCTAAAAAAACGCTTCCAAGCCGACGCTAGTCGCCGTCCTATCAACGACCGTTACAATCATCGAAGGTCATTCCTCTTTCAATGCATGATTGGGTAAGCCGACAAAGGAAGTGGAGACGCGAAGCGTTCTGGTACTCGTAAGATGGCATGTGCCTATAGTAACTTGAGCAATCCGTCACACGAGTCGCGTTACCGGCAAAAGGAAGCCAATCATGCATTCATGCCCGTGGTTTCGGCGATCGGTTATCTGGCCGATCCTCATTTTGTTAATCGCGATCCATGTGGCGACCCACGGCATCCGGGCTGGAGAGCCGTCCACGGGTTTCGAGCGAGAAGCGTGGAATCAACTCATCGCGCAGATGGAGCAGTTACGCGAACGGCTGGACGCGATGGGATTCGATCTGGCGACTGGTGGGCGATCCGATGATCTGTGGGCGGACGCGCAGATCTTCCGAAAGGGTCTCGATTGGGCGATTGAATTCGATCGAAC
>JBJTOW010000155.1:0-4179 GCA_046074805.1 Planctomycetota bacterium
GGGTCGGTTGTTGAATCAGCGTGACCCGTACGAGGTGGATATGGAAGCGGTGATTCAAGCGGCGGTTGAACATGGCAAGCTTTTGGAATTGAACGCCAATCCTATGCGGTTAGACCTCAACGAGTTGCACTGTGCGCAGGCGAAGGCGGCCGGAGTGCCGATTGTGATTAACACGGACGCGCACAGTGTGGATGGCTTGGGCGTGATGCGTTACGGCATCTTGCAAGCCCGCCGCGGCGGCCTCACGCGTGCCGACGTGGCGAATACCCTCCCGTGGCCAGAATTCTCGCGTCGAATCCGTTCCCGTATCGGTTAGAAGCCGTCCCCGCTTTTCGGACTTCACCCGTCCGGTGTTTGTGACGGACTTTCCAACCAATCGCCGCAGTAGTTCGTCGAGGATCGCGACGTTGTCGCGCGCCACTATGTCGGCGCGATTGGCGAGTCGTGAAAAGACTCTCGGAGGTAACCGTTCACGAAGCGCCAACGAGGACGGCCAATCACAACCCGCAGCGTCAGTTTTGAAGTTGCACAGTTCCGGTTTCTCCATGCTGCAACACGGGGCTACATGCTTTCGCCGCATTCGCGGCAAAGAGGATTCGCAACCGCAGCACCGGCCACGAGGGCCACTTCACACCGCTGCGACGGACTGGGAAGTTCGTCGTAAAGAGGAACTGTGCAACTGCAAAACTTGCGATACAGGTCGTGGCAGGATCCTTCCCATGAATGGTTTGCCGAGCCCAACCGCCAGTGACACTACCTAACTGTCTCCGACATAAAAGAGGTCCATCTTGCGAATTCTCTTCCTCCACGGCTGGCGATCGGTTCCTGGCGGCGTCAAACCAACATTCTTGAAGGAACATGGCCACATCATCATCAACCCGGCTCTGAGTGACGACGATTTCGAGGATGCTGTCCGAACCGCTCAAGCGGAATTTGATCGTCATCGGCCCGAGGTCGTGGTCGGTAGCTCGAGAGGTGGAGCCGTCGCCATGAATATCAATAGCGGCGTTGCCAAACTTGTGCTGCTGTGCCCGGCTTGGAGAAATTGGGGGACGGCCAAGAAGGTGAGGCCCGACACCACGATCCTCCACAGCCGGGGCGATGATGTGATTCCTTTTGCCGATTCAGAGGAGTTGGCTCGAAACTCAGGGGCGACGTTGATCGAAATCGGTACAGATCATCGGTTGGCGGAACCGCCGCCATTGGCGGCGATGCTTAGCGAGTGCGAATCGATCGCGCCGAAGCTCATGGGATGCGATTTTGGCGCACCCAAGAAGGCGGGGGATCAAGCGAAAAAGATTATTGCGATAGAAGCCACGGAAATAGGCCCGAAACACTATGCGGTTAGGAAGGGCGGCCGGAATCAACGGCTCGCAGATTGGCATCCGGGATTGAGAAAATGGCCGTATGATCGTCCCGGTTGGACCCTCGCGGCCATGCGCGATTGGCTTTGTGCGGATGCCTCGTTGCGGATCGGCGCATTTGACTTTCCGTTCTCGTTGCCAAGTTCGCTGCTTACGATGCCGGAATTCGCCCAAAGGATGGATTATCCGGCCGCTTTTGGCAATCGAAAGCAGTGGGCCGAATTCGTCGCGGCACGCCTTCCGTTCACCTTCACAAACGATACAGCGAGCGGTGAAATGACCGGCTTCGCACAATTCAAGCCATGGCGCGACAAGACGCTCTGGCTGCGCAGAGCGTGCGATTTAGCGGCAAGAGGTAGCCCGCCGCTGAAGCATGTCGGCCAGAATCTTTTCTCGATGACTTTGGCCGGCGCCGCCTTGCTTCGAGCTGTGGAACCAGCCGGCTACTTCATCATGCTGGGTGACCGGCCCGCTGGGGAACGCCGAGTGGTTTTTGAAACCTACCCCAGTCTCATAGCGCGACGAATCGGTTTCATAGGCAGCTACAAAACCGAATCTGCCAGATGTCTCAACTCCGCTCAAGCGTTTCTCGAGCGTCAAGACATCAGACTCGATTTCGCGGTAGAAGTCAGGAAGTTCTGTGAGACTTATCGGACGGGCGCTACACGGGACGACCCAGATGGCGCCGATGCCTTTCTTTGTTTAGTGGCCGCCATCTGTTTTCGCGAAGGACTGACCGAGGTCGTGTCCGGTGACGCAACACCGGCGCAACTAGCCGAGGAGGGAGGCATCGTGGCTCCCCGGGTCTTTGCTTAAGAGCGATTTGAGGCGGAAGCCTGACGTGCCATGCCGACGACGCGTTCGCGGCAAGACATCCCTAATTTCAACCCGCCGGGTTAAAGCGGCACCCGAGGGGTACCGTACTCCGAACGACGTCACCGTCCGGTGTCGATTGCCTGGAGAGGGACAGCTACGCTATGAGTTATCTTTGCGGACAGCGACGATCGTTATGCCGCGCTCGTCGGCGAAACGGCGGACGGCGGGTTGGTCCACAAAGATTGTTCGATCGGCTTCGACCGCCAGCACCCGGCCGCCCGACGCGGAAAGCGTCTCGAGCGTTCCTAACCCAATAGTCGGCACGTCGAACCGCATGTCTTGCTTGGGCTTCGCAACCTTCACCACGACAAATTGGCCCTGCTCGCATAACTTGCCGGCCCGCCGTATACACTCGTCGGTCCCCTCCACCGCCTCCACCGCCATCACCGTTTGGCCCCGAACGGCGACGCTCTGTCCAATGTCCAGTCGCCCCAACTCTTTCGCCACCCGCCAGCCAAAATCGATGTCGCGGCGCTGGGCGTCCGTCAACGTCGGCCCCGCCAAGTGGCCCTCTTTCACTAATAACTCGGGAGCGAAATCCGTAGCCGGCGCGAACATGATTCCGTCCTCCGCGTACGCGTCAATAATCGCGCCCAACAGCGTGTCGTCGCGACAGTCTTTTTTACGCGATACGAAATGAGGCCAAAAGACTCGGATCGCCTGCAAGTCGGGCAAGGTGTGCCAGAAAGCGAACTTCCGAAACAACTGAACTTTGTGGACCTTGCCCGCCATCGTCACTCGCGTGATCCCACGGCGGCGGAAATAACGGATCGCTTTTCCCAACTGCGCCAGTCCCACATGGTCCAAGTGGTCGACGTGTGGCCGCAATTCATCGAAGTTCGCGCTGCGGCGAACTCCCAAGCAGTAAACCTCGCATCCCCGAGCTCGCAAGGCATCCGCCACCACGATCGGAAATCGCCCAAAGCCAGCCAACAAACCGATGCGATGATCCGTCAATGCCATAGCAACACCGAGTCTGTTTAAGCGGCGTCCTGCTGTTTTTCCGCCGGGCCGAACGAGCCGTGCTGCATGTCCTCAACGACCCGCTCGAGAGCCTTGATCTGACGGCGGATCTCAAGCAATTTGGCGCGGGCGGCGACAATGCGGATTTCCTCCCGCTCGGGAATGGCCGGACTGCCAAGGTAATGGGCGTCGGAGGGCAAATCGCACATGATGCCGGATTGGGCCCCTACCACCACTCGGTCGCCGATTTTGACGTGGTCGCGAACGCCCACTTGGCCAGCCAGCACCACGTGGTCGCCCGTGGTCGCACTGCCCGCGATCCCGACATGCGAACAAAGAAGATTGTGTCGCCCAACGCGGCAGTTGTGCGCGATCATGACTTGGTTGTCGATCTTCGTGCCTTCGCCGACCGATGTCGCGCCGTACGTTCCACGATCGATCGTGGAACAGGCCCCGACCTCGACGTCGTCACCCAACTCAACGTAGCCCACCTGGGCGCTAAGTCGGTGACGGCCTTGCGTGGACTCGTAGCCAAAACCATACGCGCCAATCACGGCGTTGGCGTGGATAATAACCCGATCGCCGACCCGCGTATCTTCATATAACACAGCGTTGGGAAATACGGTGACGTTCCGTCCCAAACGGCAACCAGCCAGGATCCGCGCGCCAGCATGAACAACGCAGCCATCGCCGAGTTCCACGCCGGCTCCAATCGTGGATCCAGCGCACACCGTCACGTCCGCGCCAATACGGGCGGTTGGATGGACATCGGCTTGGGCGCTCACGCCCCTCGGAGCGGCCGGGGCGGCGGGTCGGAAACGCCGCACGATAAGCGCGAACGCGGCATGCACATTCGCCACGGTGATGTGCGGCAGCCCGGCGGGCGCGAACCCTTCACAGACGACCGCCGCCGCCGCCGCGCTCGCCGCCAGCTGCGGTGCCAATTTCGGCTTGTCGACGAGCGTAATCTCGCCAG
>JBJTOW010000156.1:0-6650 GCA_046074805.1 Planctomycetota bacterium
GCCGCTCCACGGCTTCGCCGTGTCGCTCTGCCCTGGGCTATGGCTGTCGCTGCCCCTTCGGGGCGGCGGACTGCTGCGACGGACTGGAAGTCCGTCGTACGTTTCCGTGGAGGCCGCCGACCACTGCTCGACGGACTGGAAGTCCGTCGTACGACGAAGGGTGGCGAGGGGCGGAGAGGCGACGGACTGGAAGTCCGTCGTATGAATGGGAGCTCCACGAATTGGGCGAATGGGAGTTGTGGTGGGAGCGCCCGTGAAGTCATTCGGACAAAATAGTTTCAGGGGTGATCGGGATCGCGTGGAAGTCGCGGCCCAGAGCGTGTCGCAACGCGTTGGCCACGGCCGGCGCGGGGCCCTCGTGTGGCAATTCGCCAAGCCCCTTCGCGCCGTGCGGCAACCGGTCGAGCGGTTGTTCCAGGAACACGACGTGGATCGGCGGCACATCGACGGCCGTGGGGATCACGTAGTCGGTCATGTTGGCGTTGACCATCCGGCCGTCGCGCCACACGGCCGTTTCCATCAGCGCCCAGCCGAGCGCCTGCACGACGCCGCCTTCCACTTGGCCCGCCGCCAACAGCGGATTGACCACGCGACCGATGTCCTGAACGGCGGTGAAAGCCAGCGGCCGCGTCTCGCCCGTCAAAACGTCGACTTCCATTTCGACGACATAGCAGCCCCACGAAAACCCCAAGTAAGCGTCGCCGCGATGACGCGATTCGTCCCAAGCGAACCCCGATGGCGGTGTGTACTCGGCCTCTTCGCGCACCGCTTCCGTAGACGCCAGCCGCGCCGCCGCCTGGCGGAACTCGGCTTCGCCCGTCAGCGGTCCGCCATGGAATCGCTCAAGGCGAGCACGCAGCCGCTGGCCCGCCTCGATCAACAACCGGCCGATGACGGCGGCGGTTCGCGACGCGACGGTCGGTCCCGAATTCGGCGTCACGGCCGTGTCGAGCGGCGCGAGTTCGATACCGTCGACCGAAACACGCAGCCCTTCGGCCGCCAACTGAGCAACGATGGTCTCGGTGCCCTGGCCCATTTCAATCTGCGATGTGAACACGCGGAACAGGCCGGCGGTCGTCGCTTCGACGATAACGCGCGAACGGAAAAAGCCTTCGGCGTTGCCGTTCAACCCCGTGCCGTGCATGAAACAACTGAGGCCAACGCCACGGCGATGGAAACGCGTGGCCCCGGTCCGCGCGGACGCCGCCGCGTTGAACGCCACGCACTCCGCCTGCCGCTCCCAGTAACGGGACTCGGTCAGGGCCCGATCAAGGACGGTGTGGAGATTGGCGTCGGACCCTAATGTCTGGCTGGTCGCCAGCGAATCTCCCGGACGAACCAGATTGCGGCGCTGCAGTTCCACGGGCTCGATCCCGAGCCGCGTCGCGCAGCGATCCAAATGCGTTTCCAACGCGAACGTCGCTTGCGGTCCGCCAAAGCCGCGGAACGCGCCGCGGGGCGGATGGTTCGTCGCCACCGCCCGCGCGTCGATGCTCACGTGCTCGCACGCGTACGGACCAGCGGCATGCACCGCCGCGCGTTGCAAAACCAACGGGCTGAGCGTGCTGTAGGCGCCGCCATCAAGCAGCACGTCGACTTCCATGGCGACAAGCCGGCCATCGGACGTGAACCCCGTGCGATGGCGAATCCACGACGGATGACGTTTACTGGTATAGCGGATGTCCTCGACCCTTTCGTACACCATCCGCACCGGCCGGCCGCTCTTCCAAGCCAACAACGCGGCATGGCCGGCGAGCAACGAGGGAAAATCCTCCTTGCCGCCGAAGCCGCCACCCGCCGCGCACGGCACAACACGCACGTGCGACTCGGCGATCCTCAGCACGACGGCCACCGCTTCAACCAGGTAGTACGGACACTGCATGGAACCGCGGAGCACAATCCCGTCGCCATCGCGCTCCGCTTGAATCCCCTGCGGCTCGAGATAGAGATGCTCCTGCGCCCCGGTCTCGTATTCGCCCTCCACGACCACGGCCGCCGTCGCCAACGCCTCGGCTGTGTTCCCTTTCTTGACCTCGATCCGGCGGAACAGATGGTCCGGGGAGTTTTGAACGGTCCGCGCATCGAACACGCTTTCGAGCGGTTCGACATCGACCGTCACGGCATCGAGCGCCCGTTGCAGCGTTTCCTCATCGGGAGCCGCGATCAGCGCGATCGGGTCGCCGTCGTATCGCACCCGGTCGAACGCCAACACCGGCTGGTCGCGATAGACAATCGGACAGACGTTTTGGCCGGGAATGTCCCGCGCTGTCACCACCGTGACCAAGCTCCAGTCGAAGGCGGGATCGAACCGCATTCCGCGCAGCACGCCGTTCGGAACCGGCGAACGCACCGTTCCACCTACCCAGACGCCGGTCCGCGGCAAGTCATCGATGAACCGCGTTTCGCCGCGTAGCTTGGCCACCGCGTCCCGCCGCCTCACCGATTGGCCAATCGCCGACCCGCCGGTGGTTACTGCGGTTCCCGCGGTCCTGGCGATTCCCGCAATCTCCTCGGTCCCAGCACTCTCCTCGGTCCCAGCGAGCCCCTCGGTCCCAGCAAGCCCCGCGAGTTCCTCGGTTCCCGCGAGTCCCTCGCTACCCGCAGGTCTTTGAGCACTCTCGCGACGCAGATCGTTTCCGGAATTCATGGCGTCCATGGTGACGCTCCTTCACATCGCCTTGCCGTCACCCGCCGTCGACAAGCTGCCGGAGCGTGAAGTACGCTTCCGCCGGATGGAACGGCGTGCCGTCGGCGACCAGGTTTCGCAACCGCAGTTCGTAGACAAAGCCCGCTCGAAGCGCGCCGAGCCTGAGGCGGACCGAACGTCGATCGTCGGCGACTTCGACCGAGCGAACCGTTTCGTCGCGTCGTTGCAGATCGGGGCCGCCGTACGCCGAAGTCGATTCGCGGCGATACGACACAACAGAGTAGTTCGCCAAACTGACCAATCGTTCCCGCTCTAAACCGTGCGTGAAGTCGATTCGGAAACCGTCACGCACCGCGCGGACCTCCGCGATCCCGGCCGGCAACAATGCCGGGTCGAACCGTAGCCGCACGATTTCGCCAAGATTGTTGCCGCCGCCCCAGCCGCTGTCGCGAATGCCGCCGACGACCAAATCGCCGTTCGGCGCCACGGCGCAGCAGATCGGCCCGAGCAACCACGGGTCGCCGCGCGGTTGGTCGTAGGTGAGCGGATAGACGGCCCCTTGGAAAGTTTCGCCGATCGGCTGCAAGCTCATCCGCACCAGGCGCCGCGTGTCGTATTCGCACCCGACCAGATGGCCGGTGAACGGGCCGAAGGGACGCGTTCCATCCGCTTCCAGGAAACAGATGCCGTTCACGCTGCGGGTCCAGGGATGTGGAATATCGATCACGGGCGGCTCAGTGGGCGGCTGGAAATCCGGCCGCCGCTCGGTCGAGTTCAAGAATCCGAACCGCATTCCCGGCCGCACATGGTTCAGTTCGTTGAACGGATTGAAGTTCCCCTGGTTGTCGGTCGCGAACAATTCGCCGGCGCGGTTTCGCGCCAGCCCCATCGGGAACCGATGACCACCCGAGACAAGCTCAATACCGAACCGGCCGCCCGACGGCACACCGCCCGCTGGCGCCGTCAGTCGCAGCACCGTGCCCCGCCATCGAGCCGCCGCCAGTGACCGCTTGTCCTGCTCGCACGCCAACCCCACGTAGTAGCCGCCCCGCCCGTCGCTCGGCAGCCCCACCGTCCAATCGTGATAGTCGACGGTGTGGCCCCAGCCCGACGCCACCGTCTCGATCCGCTCCGCCCGTTGATCGCCATCCTCGTCCCACAGCCGCAGCACGGCCGTCTTCGTCGCCACGTCCACCACGGTGCGCGTGGTGACAGCGGATACGGCGGGCTCGACGTTCGCAGCCCGCGTGGCATTCATGGCATTCGCGGCATCTGCGGCATTCGTGGCATTTGCCGCATTCGTGGCGTTCGCAGCGATCCGCGCGGGGGCCGCGACCGCCACGCCGTACGGCGCGGCGAGTCCGTCGGCGAGCACCGACAGGCGATCTTCCAGCCCATCGCCGTTCGTGTCGCGTGCTTCGAGCACTTGTCCTTTGAGCGACGCGATCACCAACGTGCCGTCAGGGCGCCAGGCGAGCGCCGTCGGCATGTGGGATTCATCCAGCGGCAAACGCCGACCGGCGAACCCCGGCGCAACCGATAGCTCGTCGGCCCGTGGCGCGGGTAATGGCGGAACGGCGAGCGGCGCAAAGCGATCGTTGGTCAATGCCGTGCGATACTCGATCGCCAGCGTGCCGCCAGCGTCGCCCGGCAGCGGCACCAAGCACGAACCGTCGGCTTCCCACGTGACGCTCGGTGTCACCAAGACGATCCGCAGACCACCGTCGACCCGCGTGAGTTCACGGCGCGACGTATCGCGAGCGAATGTTTTCGCGAACGGTTCGCCCGCAATCCGAAACCGCAGTTGTTCCTTGTCCGTCGCTGAGGCTGGCTTGTTCGCTCCATCCACAGCGGTCGACTGCGCCGTAACGACACGCACGGAAATCGTTCGTCGAAAGCCGGACTCGCGCATCCGTTCGATGGCGCGACGCGCGGTGGGCGGAAGATTCCGAGCGGCTACGGCGGCCTGATTGGCTTGATTGGCTTGATCGGTAAACGGATCGGCTCCGATCGGCTCGAAGGTCTGCACGACCAGCAGTTCGCGCTCGCGCGTGTTGGCGGACGGCTTGTCTGGCTTCGGCTCGCCACTCTGCTTCGGCTCGCCACTCTGCTTTCCCTGGCCAGTTTGATTTGGCTCGCCACTCTGTTTCGGCTCGCCGCCCGGCTTTGGCTCGCCGATTTGCGCGTCGACGAAACGCAGTCGTTGAGCGAACTCGATGCCGTGCGTTGTGAACCGCCACCATTCGGGTTCGGAGGGAAACTGGCCCCGGAGTGCCGGCGCGTGGGGCTGGCCGGCAAGCTCCCAGAGAAGTTCGCCCGCGTTGTCGAGTGTCGCGGGGACGGGGCCCCAGAGATCGACACCGGCCGCTTCCCAGTGCCAGCTCTTTCCCTTGGTGCGTTGCCGAGCGAGATCGCCAAGCGACCAGCGGGCGAGCCGATTGGTTTCGAAATCGAACAGTGTGTTGTGCCGGTTAGGCAACCCGATCAGCAGCGGCTTGATCCAGGTCCGCCCTTCGGCTTGCACGACGTCGGTGAGCGCCTCCGCCCGTTCCAGGCGGGCGGGATCGCCGGTGAGTCGCAGCGCGCGGACCGGATTCGGCTCGGGCGGACGGAAATCGGGCAAGTGCAGTCCGTGCCAGAGCGCCGCCAGTTGCGCGTCCAGTTGTTCGCCGAGCACGCCCCGGACGGGAATCTGGACCGACGGCATTTCCATCCGTGGCACCATCCGCGCGGGGGCCCGGACCCAACGGTCGTACCATTCCGCTCGGAGACGGTCGCCGAGGCGCGTCAGGTCGGGGCCGCGGGCGTTTAGCGGCGCTGGAGGCGGCTGCACGCCGCCCGCCGGATGGCAGCTGGTGCAGCCAAAGCCATCGGGCGTGATCAGCCGGCCCGCGATCGCCCGCAGTTCCAGTTCGCCGAGTCCGAGTTGTTCAAGTGGCAATACCCGCGACGCACGCGCCTCAGCGGGCGGCAGCGGCGGCACGCGATCGGCATCGACCAGTTGGCTGGCGACTGCCGCCGCGTCGGTGGCCGACAACGCGTACCGCGGCATCCGCACCGCTAGCCATGGTCGCCGCGTGGGACCGACCCGCCGGATCGCGGCGTCGAGCGCTTCGTCGCGCAGCTTGTCGCCCACACCGGTCAACGACGGCGGGGTCAACGCGGGCAGAAGCGGCGCGAGTTCGGCGTCCCGCGCGACGACCGCTTGGGCCACCGGCGCCATGCCGACGCCGGTGTCGCGGGCGTGGCAGCGCAGACAGTTTTGTTCGCGGAGTGGACTGCGGATCGCCGGCCCCGGGTCGCTGATCGCCGCGCGCACGGCCCGCACCGACTCCGCCGTCAGAAAGTACGCTGGTCGACGCCGCTCGGGATCGAACCCGCCAACGCAAGCCTTGTCCCATCGCGACTCGGCGTTCAAAGCGGGTGCCGGGCGGGGCTGTTCGATTTCCGACGGCCCGCGATGGCAGGCAGCACAGCCCAGGCTGGCGAACAGCGCCGCGCCTCGTTGCTTGTCGCCGGTCGTGGCAGCGGCGCCAGCGGATGGCGAGCCACTCGATGTTGTCGGAGTATCGGTCGGCTGTTGAGGTGCCGCTTTGAGTGGGACACGCGACGCGACCAGCGCCGCGGTCAGGTCGTCGCGTTCAACGTTGGATAACTCGAACACCGGCATTCGCTGCCGGGGACGGATTACGTGGGGATCGGTGAACCATTGGGGAAAGAAGGCGGCGTTCCATTTATCGCCAACAGCCGACAAGTCGCCGCCACCAAACAGATCCGCCGTTCCGAGCCCATCGTGGGTGTGGCAGGCCAAACAGCCCACGGTTCGCAGAAGCACACGCCCCTGCGCCGCATCGGGACCGCGCGGCGGCGTCGCCAGGTCGGACTTACCCGGCTTCGAAGCTGTCTTGGAAGGCGTTTTCGAGGGCGCCTGCGACGTTTCGTTTGGCCGGGGTGGCGATTCGGTCTTGGTTATCGAACTGCTTGGCGTCTTGTTGGACGAATG
>JBJTOW010000157.1:0-2646 GCA_046074805.1 Planctomycetota bacterium
CCCGAAGCGCAAGCGAGGGCGACTTCGTGGCTGATCGTTCGCGGCCCTCGCTTGCGCTTCGGGTTGTTATGCGCGGCCCTCGCTTGCGCTTCGGGTTGTTATGCGCGGCCCTCGCTTGCGCTTCGGGTTGTTATGCGAGGCGCTCGATTGCGCGTGGCAAAATGCCGTTCGTCGCCGTCACTGACCATGCGATAGGGCCTTTACCACACTGCGAACGCTAAACTAAATTTCGTCATCGCACGCCCGTTAACCAACGTCGATCGCCCTCTGAAAAATGAAAACTGAAAAATGAAAACTGCAAACTGAAAACTGAAAACTCGCAACTCCCCCCCTACCCCACTCCTCTTCCGCCGTCGACTGGCAAACAGACGCCTGTGATGAAATCGTTTTCGACGAGGGCAACGACGGCGTCGGCGATGTTTTGGGGCGAGCCTTCGCGTTTGACGAGCGTTCCCTGGATCGCCTCGGCGCGGTCGGCGGCGGGCAGATCAGGGGGCAACATGACGGGGCCCGGCAGCACGGCGTTGACCCGGATGGCGGGGTTGACTGCGGCAAGCTCGACGGCGAAGTCGCGGGTCAGCGTGGGGATCGCGCCTTTGGACGGGAAGTAGGCGGCGTAGTCGCGATAGGGCCGGATGATCGCCCAGTCGCCGAGATTGACGATCGCGCCACCTGCGGGCTGGGACGCCATGATCGCGCCCGCTTCCTGACAGACGAGCCACGTGGCGAGCGTATTGGCGGTGAAGTGGTCAAGCACGTCGCGGGCTGTGGACGTGGCGAGCGGCTTGCGGTTCCAGATAGCAGCGGCGTTGACGACGACATCCAGGCGTCCCCAACGCTGGGCCGCCTCGCGGACGACGCGGCGGGCTTGGGGTTCATCCGACAAGTCGCCGACGACGGCGCAGCCGCCCGCAAAGGCTGACTCGAACCGTTCCGCGACCTCGGCGGCGTCGGCCACCGAGCGGTTGGCGTGCACGGCGACCCGATAGCCACGGTGGCGAACAGTTCGGCTATAACCCGCCCGACTCGCGGCGCGCCGCTGCCAGTGACGAGCGCAACCGGATGCCGTGTCTGGAACAGGGACTCGCGGACCAAGGGGGATTGTGTCATCGCGTGGAAATTACTCGGGTGGAAGGTATTTGTGGGCGGCGATCATTGCGGCGGCGGTGGTCATTGCGGCGGAGGCGCTCATTGCGGCGGCGGTTCGTTGCGTTCAGAAGTCATGTCGGCCAGCGTATATTTTTTGGGGGGAGCGGAGGTCATGGCGGTTGGCCTTGGCCTTTATTGCGGTCGACAGATATCGTCGGGGGACAAGGCGGCATGGAAGTCGACAATCCGCTGCCACGTCTCCTGCGGGGTTTCGGCGTAGGCGAACAGACGCAAATCGTCGTCGGCGATCACGCCTTCATCGGCGAGGAATTGGAAGTCGAGCACGCGGTTCCAGTAAGCGCGTCCGTAGAGGATGATCGGAATTTTTTGCAGCTTGCCGGTTTGTCGCAGCGTGAGCGCGTCGAACAGTTCGTCCAGCGTTCCGAAACCGCCGGGGAACACGACCAGTGCCTTGGCCCGCAGCAGAAAATGCATTTTCCGCAGAGCGAAGTAGCGGAACTGGAAGCAAAGCGTGGGCGTGATATACGGATTGGGAATCTGTTCGTGTGGCAACGTGATGTTGAAGCCGATCGACTTGGCGTTTACTTCGTGCGCGCCGCGATTGGCGGCTTCCATGATTCCAGGGCCGCCACCCGTCACAACCACGTAGTCGGAACCGTTGCCGCTCTGCGAACATGCCGACACCAGCCGCGCGAATTCCCGAGCGTCGTCGTAATACCGCGATTTTTCCAGAAGCCGTTCGGCTCGTTCGACCCGCCGAGCACGCAGGGTGTCGTCGGGCCGTTCCGCGAGCAGGTCGCGGGCTGACATCAGACGACGCTCGGCGGCGTCCCGGGTCGCAATCTGGGTCCCGCCGAAAATGACAATCGTCGATCGCACACCATGTTCCGCCAACGCCAGTTCGGTCTTCAGCAGTTCCAATTGCAGCCGCACAGGCCGCAACGCTTCCTGCTTGAGGAATTCCGCATCGTCCTCCACCAATCGATAGCTGGGCGATTGCAGGATTCGCTGTAAGTCCGCCTGCCGCTGCTCATCCACGCCGTCGCTCCCTTGAGTTCGCTGGCGGGTCGTCCGCATCCGCAAAGTCTGAGTCCACGTCCGCTGCGTCGTTTTCGGCCGGGCCGGTGTCCGCTCGTTCTCTATCCACGGTTTCCGTCTCCGCTGGCCCTCGTTCGGCCGGACGGCGACGGCGGCGGTACTCGGTGCGACGGTATTGGCCTTCGAAAATCTCGATTGTGTCGCCGCGTTCGGGCCAATTGAGCGGCGACCAGGGCCCAAGCCACCAGGTGGCCGCCGATAGCAACAGCGCGGCGACAATAGTCGCCACGGCGAACGAGGATGCCGAATCGAGCGCCAAAAGTGGAAAGTGTGGCAGGAGCCAACGCCAAGCTAGTAAGAGTCCGAAGGTGACCCCCGTGACGACGCCGACTGTCGGCGCGTCGTCCAGCCACGCGTACCGCCGCGCGAGCCGGTCGCGGGCGGCGGCTAACAAACCGCTGGCGATCGCGATCACGATTCCCGTAATCCAGCCCAGGA
>JBJTOW010000158.1:0-3478 GCA_046074805.1 Planctomycetota bacterium
CATTGGTTCTGTCGTCGAGGTGGTCCATGGATTCTCCTGCTCGGGCCGTGACGCGCATGGAAGAACAACAATATGGTGCCGGTAAAACCATAAGCCGCTGTGCAGCCGGGCGAATTGCTCCGGCACCCACAACGGCTTCCGCTTGGCGGCATTGCCCGCTATCTGGTGATTTCAAGGCGGCGAGAATCCGCCCTGTCAATCAATACCCGGCAGAGTCGGAAAAGATAAACCGATTCGCTGACGTTTTCGAAATACGCCTGCCGTTGACGCGGAGAAACTTTTGGAGCTTCGTTCCATGCAGTCGACGGACCCTGGTCCCGGGTGTGAGACTGAGAGGAGCTTTTCCAAATGGACACCCCTCACCGAGATTCGCCCAAGCCAGCCGACAAGATATCTGGCTTGATCGAGCGCGTGACCTATTTCAATGAAGAGACCGGTTTTTCTGTATTGCGGGTCAGGGCCGGCGGACATCGTGAACTCGTCACTGTTGTTGGAGCACTGCCGGCTGCCACTGCGGGAGAATGGCTGACCGCTGAGGGTTCCTGGGTCCGCGACAGCGAGCATGGATTGCAATTGAAGGCTTCCATTATTCGAACCGTGCCGCCAACGACGGCGGAAGGGATCGAGCGCTATCTGGGCAGTGGAATGGTAAAGGGAATCGGCCCCGTGTTCGCAAAGCGCCTGGTGGCGCGATTTGGCCCTGAGGTGCTATCGGTCATTGAGAATCATGCCGCCCAACTCGAAACTGTTGATGGCATAGGACCGAAGCGGAAACAGAGAATCACGTCTGCTTGGGAGGCCAGTAAGCAGATTCGGGAGATTATGATCTTCCTGCACGGTCACGGGGTGAGTACAAGCAAATCCGTGCGAATTTACAAGGCCTATGGTGCCGAGGCGATCACCACGGTCAAGAACAATCCATATGTGCTGGCCAAAGATATTTATGGAATTGGCTTCAAAACGGCTGATGAGTTGGCGCAGCGTGTCGGAATTCCGAGAGATTCGTTGAATCGTGCCAGCGCCGGCATCGATCATGTCCTGCTCGATGCGACTTCAGAAGGGCACTGTGCCCTCCCAATGGCCGAGCTGGTGCAGGGGGCCGTACAGTTACTCGAAGTCGACTCCGGGATCGTGGAGCTGGCCCTATCGCAGATGATAACGAGCGGGAGGTTGCTCTTTGAGATGGTGGGCAATGAGTCGCTGATCTTCTTGCCGCATCTCAGGTATGCCGAACTGGGGATCGCCGGGAGAATCCGCACCTTGGCCGCGGCCGAATCGGTGTATCCGCCGATCCAATTTGAAAAGGCCGTTGAATGGTGCGAGGCGAAGACTGGAAAGATCCTTGCGGCGAGCCAGCGAGAGGCACTTCAGACCGTGCTGAGGTGCCGTGTGTCGATTGTCACAGGCGGTCCGGGCGTCGGAAAGACAACCCTCGTCAATTCGATCCTAACCATTCTGCAAGCCAAGGGCGTAAAGTGCCTTCTCTGCGCGCCAACCGGAAGAGCCGCCAAGCGCCTGTCGGAATCGACCGGACTGATTGCCAAAACGATCCATCGCCTTCTTGAAGTGCAGCCGGGTACGGGCAAATTTGGGCGCAATGAATCGAACCCGCTCGATTGCGACCTTGTGGTGCTGGACGAGTCTTCCATGGTGGACGTGGTGCTGATGCACAGTGTTCTCAGAGCTATTCCTGCTCAGGCAGCCCTCATCCTGGTGGGTGATGTCGATCAGCTGCCCTCGGTGGGGCCCGGGAACGTGCTAAAAGATTTGATCGATAGTGGAACAGTTCCAGTCGTTCGGCTCACCGAAGTGTTTCGGCAGGCAGCCGGTAGCCAAATCATCATGGCGGCCCACCGCATTCGCCGCGGTCAGACGCCGGCGGCTACCAAGGATCGGGAGTCTGATTTTTTCTTCGTGCCTCGCGATGAACCCGAACACATCGCGGCCATGATCGAAGAGTTAGTTAAGAAGCGCATACCCAACCGCTTCAGAATGGATCCAATCCGGGACGTACAGGTTGTCTGCCCGATGAATCGTGGGTCGCTGGGTGTTCGGGAACTGAATCAGCAACTACAAAGGGTCCTTAACCCACCAACACTCCACACTCCAGCCGTCGAAAAGTACGGATGGCGGTTCCAAGTCCGGGACAAGGTAATCCAGACTGAGAACAACTATGACAAGGAAGTCTTTAATGGGGATATTGGAACAATCGAGTCGATTGATAAAACGGAGCAAGAAGTGGCGATTCGCTTCGACAATCGCTTAGTCCAGTACGATTTCAGTGAACTGGACGAGGTGTCACTGGCGTATGCGGTGACGATCCATAAATCACAGGGCTCAGAATTTCCGGCCGTCGTGATCCCGCTCGCCACGCAGCATTATGCGCTCTTGCAACGGAATCTGATCTACACGGGAGTAACGCGCGGCAAACAACTCGTCGTCGTGGTGGGACAGAAAAAAGCCTTCGGGCTGGCTGTCAGGAACGATCGAACGCAAAAGCGACACTCGGGCCTTCTTGAATGCCTGATCGGCCAAGTCAACCCTTCATGAAGCAAGGCTACTCTCTGCTTCCGCGAGGCCGCTCAATGAAACTCCGCATTGCAGGCCTACTCCTTTATTCCCTTTGTGCCGTGCAAGTCGACGCCGGGCCAGTAGAGTTTCAAGCCCGTGTGATCAGGATTGCCGATGGCGACACGCTGACTGTGCTGTTTCAAAAAAGGCCAGTGCACCTCAGGTTGTTGGGTGTCGACGCCCCGGAAGTTCGCCAAGCGTACGGCAACCGCGCGCGTCAGTTTGCTGCGAGCTTGGTATTTGGGAAAACGGTAACCGTCCGGGCCATCAGCAACGACCGCTATGGACGAAAATTAGTCACGATCATCTTGCCTGACGGACGGAATCTCAACCACGAACTCGTGCGTGCCGGTTTTGCCTGGTGGTTCCGGCGCTATGCGCCGGGAGACCGGGAGTTGGAGCGTCTCGAGGCGCGTGCCCGAGGGGAACGTGTCGGTCTCTGGCAGGACACGAATCCCACCCCGCCATGGGAATTTCGTGACGCTACGCGCCGGGCGATACGGTGAAACCTCGCGCCCTCCACCCCTCGTCGTCTCCGGCATTTTGAATGGAATCTTGCCCTCCGAACTCAACCACTCCGTCAACATGACGCTCTCCGTCAACAGAGAAAACGGAGAATTGGGCGGGTTGAGAGAGGCCAACGACCTCAACCGTGGAGGTTCAGTTCGCTACCCGGCGCGCGCCGTCTCGAAACGGAGAAAACGCCAAAACCCCAAGTTTTGCCGAATGTTGGGCTTACAGCCGCGCGGAAAAAATACGATTTCGTCAAGGTCAACTTGCCGCGTGGCGTTACAGTTTTGGAAATTGGCTCCCCGACATGGACTCGAACCACGATTCACGGCGTCAAAGGCCGGTGTCCTACCATTAGACGATCGGGGAGCAACTCTTCCCAGTCTACCAAAAACCG
>JBJTOW010000159.1:0-3348 GCA_046074805.1 Planctomycetota bacterium
GCCGTTCCCAACAGCAGCGGTACGAGGTCCATGCGCCTAGCCCTTCAGCTCGTCGGCGGTGTCCACGTCGATTGACGTGTGGTTGTTGTAGAAATTCAACGCGATGGCCAGCGCCACGGCCGCTTCGGCCGCCGCGAGCACGATCACGAACAAGGCCATCAACTGGCCGTCGAGTCCCAGGTTACGCTCGCGGAGCAGATTGCTACCGAAGGCGATGAAGTTGACGTTCGCGCCGTTGAGCACCAGTTCGATGCCCATCAGGATGCCAAGCACGTTGCGTTTGGTGGCCATGCAGAGCACGCCACAGACGAACAGCACCGCGCCCACCATCATGTAGTGGGAAACGGTCACCGGACTTCCGAGGAAATCAATCACGGGTAATCACCCTCTGATCGGCTATGCCGACGTTTCTGAATTGCTCGCCGCCCGCCGCTTCGCCCGTGCCAGATATCCGGCGCCGATGAGCACAACCAACAGATGAACGGAGGCGATTTCAAACGGCAGCAAATAACCCGACATGCCACCGATGAGCGTTGTGTCGGTGGCGTCAAGGCGATCGGTTCGCACGCCGGTTAACGCTTGTCCAATCGCGGTCGCGGTCTGAGACTCGACCACAGCCACTTTTTCGCGATCTTCGCGAGCGGTCCGCCAATCGGGATTCATCAAGGCGGTCCGGGCGAGCAGCACCAACAGGGCGCTTCCGACAATCGCCGCCAGCACCCATTCACCGGCGTTCGTTTTCATCTGCACGAAGCGCGACTGGGCGGTCAGCATGACGCCGAAGATCAGCAGCACTAGGGTGCCGCCGACGTAGATCATGAACTGCATCGCTCCAACGAACTCGGCGTCCGCCAGGAAAAACAGGCCGGCGGTCGAACTGAGAGACAGTGTTAAATAGAACGCCATCCGCACGACGTTGCTCGTGAAGACCACCGCTAACGCGAATCCACACGCCAGGAGCGAGAACAGCAGGAACAAGAAGGTGTGCCAGTCGAGCGCGGCAAGCAGACTCGGGGCGAACACATTCGGTGCGAACAGGCTCATTGGGTAGCTCCCAGTCGTTTAGCTCGCGGTGACCTTGCGGAGCCGATCGCCATTCCCAGACTCTGGGGACATCGCCGCCTTCATCGCTGGGGCGGTCGAACGTTCCTGTGCCCCACGGGACGATTGATCGCCCTGTCGACCCGTCGCTTGGTTCCGTGCGCTATCCGTAGCGTTGCCAGCCCCTAGCGATTTGGTCGCTGTGGCCGTCCAAGCTTCGCGAACGGCCGCTCGCGGCGTTGCCGGCATGAGATCGTTGAGCGTCGGAAGCGGCTTGTCGGTGACAAAGAAACCGTACTGCCATAGGACCGTGCCGACGAAGCACACGGCGGCGATCGGAACACAGTACTTCAAACAGGTCGTCATCACTTGATCGATTCGCAGACGCGGCAGCGACCAACGGACCCACATCATCACCGTGACGCCAACCAACGCCTTGACCATAAAGTTAAGGCAACCGGCCATGTTCGCGAGATATCCGGTCACGCGGAACGTGCCTGCCGCGATCTCATCCGGCGTGTACGACCAACCGAGGATGTCGAAAATCGGCACCGGTCCGTTCCATCCGCCGAAAAACAACACCGCCGCCAATCCGCTGACCGTGTACATCGAACCGTACTCAGCCATGAAGAAGAAGCTCCACCGCAACCCCGAGTACTCCGTATGGAAACCGGCAACCAGTTCGCTTTCCGCCTCGGCGAGGTCGAAAGGAGCCCGGTTCACGCTGGCAGTCGCGCAGGTGAAGTAAACCCAGAAGACGATGAACGTGAAGGGATCGTGGAAGACCAACCAGTTCGTGAACCAACCGGCCTGCATGTTGCCAATCGTGACCATGTTCATCGTGCCGCACAGCAGCACGGGAATCATCACGCAAAGTCCGACGGGCACTTCGTAGCTGACGACCTGGGCCGCTTCCCGCATGCCGCCGAATAACGACCACTTCGAACCCGACGCGTAACCCGCCAAGATGACGCCGAAAACCTCGAGCCCCATGACCGCGATCACGAAGAAAACCGCGACGTTGATGTTTTGGCCGACCCAGCCGTTCGAAAAAGGCAAGGCCAAGTAGGCGGCGAAGCTGGCCGCAAAGCTCACGTACGGAGCCGCCTTAAACAGCATCCGATCGGCTCCGTCCGGCGTGACATCTTCTTTGGCGATTAGCTTGATGCCATCGGCGAGCGTCTGTAGCCAGCCGAACTTCCCGCCAACTCGGGTTGGTCCCAACCGGTCCTGGATGCGGCCCGCGATCTTGCGTTCCATCCAGATGAAAAGCAGCGCGCCGACCGCCACCACGTGGAAGTACAAGACGCAATGGATGAGCGCCGCCACCGAGTAACCTACCCAGTGGGACCGTCCGAAAAGCAACTGATTAAGGAAATCCGCCACGGAGCACCTGCCGGCCGGGAAAAAACAGCGAGTTTGGGCAGCCCCGAAACTTCGTGAAATATGGCACAAGCCCCGATGGGGCGAAAGTCCCCCGACGGCGAAAACTGGCGCCATCACGCGGTAACCGCGTCTTCGGATACAATCCGTTCACTAACCCGCCGCACTGTACGGCGCTCGAGCCGCCGACGGCGAGCCCTGACGCGGACCCTGCGTGAATCTTGCGTTCCACTCGAGACTTCGGGAGATTGCGCTGATGAAATTCTGGTCGTCAAAACCGATGCCAACAACGGCTCGCGAGCTTGGAGCGGTCCGTTCCCCGGCCGCTTCTACCCCTCGCCTTTGTATCAAACGAACACCCTTCCACGGTCGACGATCGGTTTCCGGCATCCCCACAGGCGGATGGCGTACGACCGCCTGCATGTTGATGGTGGCGATTAACGCGATGGTTGGTGGCGGCGAAGGCGTTTGGGAATGGGCGGAACGCGTGACGGCCGCTTTGGGACCGGACGGAGCGACGCCAGCACGCACTGGCTGGGGGGGGATTAGCCCACGACTGGCCGCTGCGGCCGAGCGGCGGACGCCTTGGACGACCTCGAAGGTGGCGGGCACGCCGCAATCGCCCGAGCCCTATCGGATCGAACCGGCGTTTCCGGCGCTGGCGTTTCAGAAGCCAACGAGCGTCGAGGAATTACCCGGTGGGCGGCGAATGCTGGTCACTGAGATGAGTGGCAAGGTGTACACGTTCTCAAAAGATCGGACGGCAACCGCCGCCGATGTCGTGCTCGACCTAGCTAAGCGGCTCCCAGCCGAATTGGCGGGCCGCAATGTCTCGCTATTGGACGCCGAACCGCATCCGGGATTCGCCGAGAACGGCCATCTATACGTTTGCTACGTGCATCCGGGCGACGGCGGCCATACCCG
>JBJTOW010000160.1:0-6644 GCA_046074805.1 Planctomycetota bacterium
CGCGAGTCTTGAATATCGACACCTGATGCTGGCGTTTCCGCCCCAGCGGTTCGTCGCGACCGGCGAAGCGGGCCCGCAACGCCGCTGGCGAACTCCAGTAATCGAAAAAGAGTTGGCTCCAAACTTGCCGCAGCCTTTCGAGTTCCCTGGCCGCCGACTGCGCGACGGCTCCACTGTGATTCGTACTGACAACGAAATGCGGGGACTCGGCGCGCCAATACTGCCCCCGACGCCATCCGAGCTTGGGATGGTCGTATGCCGGCCGCGTCAGCGTAACCGCCGGCGGGTCCGATTCGCTACCAATGCCACCGACTCCACTGTCTCCACCAATTCCACCAATCACGCCGGTTCCAATGTCGCCACGGCCCATGCCGAGAATCCGTCGGGCTTCCATGTGCTCCGAATCCTCGCGCAACACTTCGTGAAGGATTCGATAGGCGGCCGTCGCGTTGCTGTCCCCACTGTCGGCCGATTTGCCGTTCCGGTTTGCGTCCCTGACAGACGTATCGCCAACACCGCTCTTGCCGCTGGCCACGCTCGGCCCACGACCGCCGGCCTCTGTGGTGGCTGTTGTGTCGTCGATCGCACTGCGGGCGGCCGCGAAGAGGGCGGCGGCATAGCTTCGGCGCAGATCGCGGAACTTGGAATACCATTGCGTCACGACTCGCGGCGCATCGGCGGCAGGGCGTGTCGGGTCGGGATCATCGACGACAAATACCGTCTGACGCCGCGGATCTCGTTCGATCCACCAGCGCTCGGTCGCCTCTGCCTGGATCGGCAAGTCCAATCCACGGCAACGTTCGGCCAACTGCTCGAGCCGCTCGCGGAACTCGACCTCCGCCGCCACGCGTATAGCCCGCCAGTCGCCAGCAACGCATTTGGGCAACGTGGCGAACGGGAGCGCCATCGCGACCCACAGCGTCGCCTTGGCCAGTTTCCACGCTGTTGGCATAAATCGATCCTCCTCTAAGCCCTTCAGAGGAACTCCGCGAGTCGCGACGCCGCCAGAGCATGTTGGCCAGCAGCAAGCCACCGGCGAGTTTCATCGAGTGCCATGACGATCGACGTGCTAAACGGCAAGGCGTCGTCCACAGCGGGCGGAGCGGGTACAAGACGTTCAATAATAGCGTCAAGCAATCTTTCCAACCCAAGCCCGGTTTGGGCGCTGATCGCGATTCCTGGCGGACGGTCGGCCAGTGCGATCGCTAAATCTTGAGTTACCAAATCGGCCTTGTTGTGCGCCAACAGCGTGGGACGCTCGTCGAGCGACAGCGTTAATTGCCAGTCGTCCTCAGTCCAGGGTTGCGAGAGGTCCGCGACATGGATCGTCAAATCGGCCGACGCTTGGCTGGCGCGTGAACGCTCGATGCCGGCCGCTTCAAGTTCGTCAGCCGTTGTTCTCAGGCCGGCCGTATCAGCGAACCACAGGTGCCAACCTTGCCATGCGGTGGTCGCGGCGACGACATCCCGAGTGGTTCCGGGGATGGGCGAAACAATCGCGCGTTCGTAGCCCACCAAGCGATTGATCAAACTGCTCTTTCCCGCGTTGGGGCGGCCCACGAGCGCGACGCGCCATGGCTGGGCGAGATGGAGCCCGCATGGAGCGCGGGCAATCAGCGTGTCGAGCAACGCCAGCGCGCGGATCGTTTCGACGGCGGAGATCGCGGCGAAAATTTCTTGAAAGGCCCGCCGCAGGGCGCCGCCAGCCTGCACGGCCATCCATGCCGATGTGCGTTCCGTTAAACAGAGTGGCCAAGCTTCGAAAGCCGCGGCGGCTAGTGGATCCGACTGTTCACCTAGGCACCAGGCGGCCGCTTGTTGGCGAACCGCGCCGCGTTCCGCCAAGGCTTCCATGACGGCCACGACGGCCGCCTCGCCGCCGTGACAGTGGATTTCCCAAAGATCGTCCGTTAATCGAGCCACGACAACATCCTCGCCGGCACTAGAAGCGTTTCCGCGCCACCGGCCGAAGACGCCCCGTCCCACGGGAATCGCCGCCACCTCGCCCCCCGCAGCGCGTTTGAAACAGGTGGCCAGGGCAAGGACAGCCGTTGGTCCCCGTAGCCCAACGACAGCGACGGCGCCGCGACCGGCTGGCGTCAATCGTGCCATCGAGCAGGATGTTTTTCCCAGCGATTCAGGCTCAAAGGTGGCAGCCATAACAGCAAGCGGCCGTCAGTCGGCTTCGCGGTTGGAGCGATCGAGACACTGGAGCGCGATGAGGGCGATACCTGCCAGGCACAGATGCGGCACGAAGCGGGTATCGTGGTCGATAAGTGGCGAGAGTCCCGCCGCGTCGCCGCCGGTGATGAACACCTGTGGATCGGCCACCAGTTCGCTTCGCATCCGCGCGAGCAATTCGCGAACGGCGCCCACAGCTCCCCAGTAGATGCCGCTGCGGATCGCCGCCTCGGTGTGCCGGCCAATCGCGGCGGGCGGCATATCGTTGGTGCTGACCGGCACTCGCGGTAGCCGGTCGGTGTTGGCATGTAATGTCTCGGAGGCCAGCCGCAATCCGGGCAGAATGGCTCCGCCTAGGAAAACGCCGTCGGATGAGACCGCGTGTACCTTTAGCGCCGTCCCGGCATCGACGACCACGGCGGGCCGGGCGGGCTTACGCAGCCAATCCGCGGCGACCGCCGTCGCCAGTCGGTCCAAGCCGACACGCTCGGGGAATTCCACGTCGACGCGGAGCGGCAGATCACGCACGTCGAGCAATCGTGGGGATGGTTGCAGTCCCCGACGCGAGTGCCAAGCGAACAACCGCTCGCAAAGAGGGCGATTGACGGAACTGACAAACCACGGAACACCGTCGAGCGGCCACGAGTCTGGCAGCGCGGCTTCGTTGTCCACAGCGGCCGGCGCTTCGGCCATAAAATCGGGCGAGGGCAGCGTTCCGGCGGACGGTTGCACGGCCGCGAACAGCGCTGCCTTGACCGCCGTATTGCCGATATCGACCGCCAACAGGCGCAGGTTCACGCCTGATCGCTGAGCGTTCATGCCTCTTCCGTAGGAAAAAGTTCCTTGGCGATCGCACGGGTCAATTGGTTCAAACCTTGGCCGGTCACAGCCGAGATCAAAAGAACGGGCTTGCCGATCGCCGTCTCGACGCGGTCTCGGACTTCATCGGCCCCGGGCAGTTCGGCCTTGGTGACCGCGACGATTTCCGGTCGTTGTTCCATCCGCGGGTTGTACTGCACCAGTTCGTCGCGGATCGCGCGGTAATTCGCAAGCGGATCGACGCCATCGTAGGGGAGCGGTTCGAGCAGATGCACGAAGATACCGGCGCGTTCGATATGTCGAAGGAACTCGTGGCCGAGCCCCACGCCGTCGTGCGCGCCTTCGATCAATCCGGGAATGTCGGCCAGAATGAAACCGCGATCGGCGTCGATCTGCACGCGACCGAGATTGGGATGCTTTGTCGTGAAGGGATAGTCGGCGATTTCCGGACGGGCCCGCGACAGGCGGCTTAGCAATGTGCTTTTGCCAGCGTTCGGCTTACCAACCAAGCCGACATCGGCGATGACCTTCAACTCCAAAACCACCTTTCGGCGTTGGCCCTCTTCACCCGGCGTAAAGTCGCGAGGCGCGCGATTGATGGCCGTCTTGAACCTGGTGTTGCCTCGTCCACCTGAACCGCCCTGGGCCACCACGAATCGTTCACCGACCGTCGTCAAATCCTTGATCACGAACTGCTCGACCGCATCGATCACCAGCGTGCCGGGTGGCACCGGCAGAATGATGTCGGACGCGCTTCGTCCGTTGCAGTTGGACCCTTGGCCATGCTCGCCCGAGGAAGCCCGCCACACGCGTTTATGAGCGAATCCCGCGAGGTTGTTCACCCCTTGCTCGACCACCATGATGACGCTGCCGCCGTGGCCGCCATCCCCGCCATCCGGCCCGCCGTAGGGAATGTATTTTTCCCGACGAAAACTTACGCACCCATCGCCACCGTCCCCGGCGACGACTTCGATTTGCACCCGATCCACAAACATGACGGCGACTCCCTCCACAACGCGTTTGCGTCGGATACGGATACGAAAAAAGGGACGCCCCAACGAGCGTCCCTCGGTGATTTGTGGACCGCCTGAACGGCATCCGCACGAGGCAAATGAGCTAGGAGCGACTCCCAGAAAACCGACTCGACAAAGGTTCGCGGGCGAAGCGAGGCCTGGTTAGTTAGGACAACTTAGTCAGGGGCTAGTTAGCGCTCACTGGCAATTCAATGTTCACGCGACGGCCGTCCTGATCGAACTTGACGACGCCATCGACGAGTGCGAACAGGGTGTAATCCTTGCCGGTGCCTACGTTTCGCCCGGCATGGAAAACCGTGCCGACTTGCCGCACCAGAATGCTGCCCGCCGTAACTTGCTCGCCGCCAAACCGCTTCACGCCCCGGCGCTGTCCATTCGAGTCGCGCCCGTTGCGGGAAGAGCCCTGACCTTTCTTATGTGCCATTGAACGATCGTCCTTCCAAATGTCTTCAGGGGCGCAGACGCTGGGGCCTCTGTGGCTACAGCCGCGAATGAATTGCTGACTTTACCGGTAGATCCACTGATGATCAAGGGGTTCCTTCAAGCCGTAATGCCGCAGGATCTTCGCCTGTTCCACCGGATTCTTCTCCAACCGAATCCCGTAGATCAACTCCTCCTCATGCTCGAACAGCGTGTCGCCGGCGCGGCGGAAATTGAGTTGGAGGGTTTTGTAGGCGAATTTTCGTCCCTGACCGGGCGGACTTCCCTTCGCGAATTGCGGCGGGTCGGCGAATTTGTAGGCGTTGGTGAGGCCCTGAATGTAGATCGAGAAGTAGTGCATCCGGGGATCGAGATCCTCCCAAGTCACCACTCCCCAGACACTTCGATCGTTCCGATCGTCGCTAAGTGGCACGCGGACCTTCACGATTTCCACCGTGTTATGCAGTTTGCCCGCAATGTTCTCGCGGTCAGCGATGGCGGCCGTGGCGTAGGGCAGAATCCGATCGAGATACTCGCGGTCCTTGTACGCTCCGTTTTCCAGCACCTTGCCGGACAAGACGAACTGCGGCAGGAAGGTCAAGCCATCCTTGTTGACGCGTTCCGTGCCGTAGGTGATGTGTTCGAACGTTTCGTCCTTGATCGGCTTTGGAGCGAGATCCGAGCCGTTGTTCTTGACGCGGTACACCATGTAGTAGATGTGTTTTCGCTGCATTTTCCCCGTCGGCTGGGGCATGTCTACCCAAATGCGCCGTAACGGTTTGAACGCGAACTCAAGGTTCCAGACGTCGCGCCGCAGCACGATGGCCTTCGACATTTCAACGAGCGTTTCGCTTTTGGGCGAAAAATTCGGCGTCCATTCCAAGCCTTCTAAGCTGGCCAACAACTCGGTAAGCGGGATCGGTTTGGTGAGCGTTTCCGCTTCGAGCGGTTCGGGCAAAATGGTTCGCAGAATCCCCGGCGCCAACGGACGCCCGGGGGTCGCGGTTTGGGCTACGGCCGGCGACGCGCCCGCCACCGCCAGGGCGGCCAGCCCGACCAGAGCAATAACACAGCCAAGGCAGCGGCGATGCATAGGGATTCCCGAACTTTCCGCGAGCAGCTCCGAACCGGCCCCGCAACAAAAGCATGGAGCGTCTTACCCCGGATCGGAAAAATCGCTCCGCAAGTATAGTTGCCGCCGCTTGCCCCAATCAAGTTTTCCTCAACGCCGATCGGCGAATCGCCATAAACGCTAAACTCCTCGCCGCGTATCCGCTTCGCTCGGGCCCCTGGGACAACGATTACAGTTAGAACATCTGGACGGATGAACGCGTAGCGATTAGATTTCCGGCTCTATTTTGGGCGAATGTCCGCAGGGGAAGGCCGAATGGCGAATAACGAAGAGGCGTTCGAAGTTAACGGCACCGTCATGCAGGCGTTGGCCAACACCCGCTTCCGAGTGCAATTGGAGACGGGGGGAGAGGTGATGGCGCACGTGGCTGGTAAGATGCGGAAGAACTTCATCCGTATCGTTCCCGGCGACAAGGTTCGAGTGGAGTTGTCTCCTTACGACCTCACCAAGGGCCGCATTGTTTTCCGCGAACGCTAGATCGACTTCGCTACGTCGTTGAAGTCAGGCCGCCAGTCGTTGAAGTCAGGCCGCCAGTCGTCGAAGTCGGGCCGCCAGTCGTCGAAGTCAGGCCGCAATTCTCATCCGCCTGACAAAAACCGCTCCATCGCGGTTTTTGGCGTCCGATTCTGGAAAGTCAGCGGTTGGCTCATGGAGTGATCGGCTGGATTTTGGTCTTGCCGTTATTCGCGTTTACCGCCCATAGTTCCCATCCTGGATCGTCGCCGACTTCGTAGAACGAATGCCTAGCGTCCTAACTTGCGGCACGGCAATGACCTTCGACTACCGGGGGCTCGGTCGACTCTGGGGTTTCGGGATACTACGGACTTCCTCGTCCGTCGCAACGCTCGCCACGTGAGGGACTTTGGGTTTCGTTTTATCGCGTGCCCCCCTTTTTGGCTTTGGCAGAGCACGGATGAAATCGCAAAGAGGGGTGATCGTGGCGAATCGAGCCGGCGTCCTGCGGACTGTGAAACCGGTTAGCGGATATTCGGGTAAATACGGATGTTGGAATTCCGGTTCGGAAAAGCGGCTCGCGGAATGTGCGGTTGCGATTTCTG
>JBJTOW010000161.1:0-6083 GCA_046074805.1 Planctomycetota bacterium
GGCCTGCACGACATGCATGGAAATGTGGGCGAGTGGGTGCTCGACGAGTATGTGGAATCGGCCTACAAGACTCTCGGGGCGGGACCAGCGACAGCCGAGTCCGCCGTCCGCTGGCCGACGAAGTTATTCCCCCGCGTTGTCCGCGGCGGCTCGTGGGATGACGACGCCGACCGCTGCCGATCGGCTGCCCGCCGCCCCTCGCACGACGACGATTGGCGCGGCGAAGACCCCAACGAACCCAAAAGCCCATGGTGGTTTACCAGCCAGCCTTCGTTGTCGGTGGGCTTCCGTATCCTGCGACCGCTCGATCGCATCCCTGAGGCATGGCGGGTCCGCGTGTGGGACGCCGACTTGCCGTCGGTCCGCGCCGATGCTGACCGACGCATCGACTTCGATGGCCGCGGGGCCCGGGGCGTCGCCACCCCGGAACTGATCGAAGCACTCCGCGAACTCAAATAGTCGCCGTCCCAACGCCCTCAACCATCTCCTAACACTCCGATCCCCTCCAGCCATGCCAAGTTTTGTCACACATTTGGAAGCCGCGATCGACGGCACGCGTCTCCCTGCTAACCAGCTGCAGTCGATGCACCGCGATCGACCGTTGTGGGTTCGATACGATCTGGACGCCGTCCGCGCAGCGGTGCGTCCCACGGATCTGCGCGACCGGCCGGCCACCATGTGGCGCCTCCGGGAACTCTTGCCGCCACCACCGGACGCCGAGTTGGTGACGCTGGGTGAAGGCCGCACCCCGCTGCTTCCGTGCCCGCGGCTCGCCGAACGCTGCGGAGTCCGGCAACTGTGGATCAAGGACGAATCGCAACTGCCCACGGGCAGCTTCAAGAGCCGTGGCATGGCGATGGCGATGACCATGGCGAAACATTTCGGCGTCCGCCGCGTGGCGTTGCCAACAGCGGGCAACGCGGGTGGCGCGGCGGCGTTTTACGCCGCCCGAGCCGGCATCGAAGCGCACGTGTTCATGCCGCAGGACACGCCGATCGTGAATCAATACGAATGCCACCTCGCCGGCGCCCACACAACGCTAGTCGACGGCCTAATAAACGACTGCGGTCGCATCGTGCGCGAAGGCCGGGAAAAAATGGGGTGGTTCGATCTCTCCACACTCAAGGAGCCCTATCGCATCGAAGGCAAGAAAACCATGGGTCTGGAACTCGCCGAGCAATTCGACTGGCGACTTCCCGATGTCATTCTCTACCCGACGGGCGGCGGCACGGGGCTGATCGGCATGTGGAAAGCGTTCGCGGAACTCGCGGCGCTAGGCTGGTTGCCAACGGCGGAAATTCCGGTCGCGCCCGCGGCCGGCGAATCGCCGGTCGACGGTCCAGTGCCCGGCATGCCGCGGATGATCAGCGTGCAATCGGATGGCTGCGCGCCGATCGCCACGGCGTTCGCCCAGGGCCAGCGGTTCGCCGAACTGTTCGCCAACGCCCACACGGCCGCCAGCGGCTTGCGGGTTCCGGTCGCCGTTGGCGATTTCATGATTCTCGACGCCGTCCGGGCCAGCGGCGGCTGCGCGCTCGCCGTGCCCGAAAACAAGCTGCTGGGATGGATGCGCGAGGCTTGCGCGTTGGAGGGAATCGCTCTCTGCCCGGAGGCGGCCGCGTGCGTCGGCGCTCTGCGAAATTTGGTCAACGACGGAAAAATCAAGCCCGATGAACGGGTTGTGATCTTCAACACCGGGGCCGTTCAAAAATACGTGGAAGCGATGGCGGTGGAACTGCCGCGAGTGCCGCGGGACCACCGCGTCTAATTCCGATAAAGGAGCCGCGCCATGCCGATTACGCTCGAAAGGCTTGACATCCGCCGCCCGGCGCTGGCCGAGGCGGCGTCCTACCTGGAACGCCGGTTCGCCCGCGGGTCGGCGTTTGACCTGAGCGCGGTGATCGTCGTCACGCCCGGCGGACGCGCCGGCCGCCGGTTGCTGGAACTCCTGGTGGACCGGGCCGCCGAACGGCAACTTGTGTTTTCACCGCCGCGGATCGAGACGATCGGTCGGCTGCCCGAACTGCTGTACCGCCCCAAGTTTCCGTTCGCGACCTTACTGACGCAGCAGTTGGCTTGGGCGCGCGCTCTCCGCGGCACCGCGCCCGAATCGCTCCGCGCACTCCTACCGAATCCGCCCAGCCAAAACAGCGCGACCGACGAAAGTGCCGAAGCCGTCTGGCTGGAACTTGGCGACGTGCTCCGCCGCGCGCACACCGAATTGATCGCGGATGAACATGAGTTCGCCAGCGTCGCCCGGAAGGTCGGCCAACGCGCCGGAGCCGCCGAAGAGGCCCGCTGGAAAACGCTCGCCGATATCCAGGGCCGCTATCTCTCGTTGCTCGATTCGCTTGAGCTATGGGACCAACAAACCGCGCGGCTCGAAGCCGTCCGTCGTCGTGAATTTTCGGCCTCCGGACCGCTGGTGCTCATCGGCACCGTGGACCTCAACACAACCCAGCGGGCGATGCTCGATCAAGTCGCCGACCACACCACCGTCCTTGTGCCGGCGGATAGTGGCTGGGACATGTCTACCGCCTTCGATACGCACGGCTGCCTCCAGCCCGCCCCTTGGAATGATCCCGAACGCTTTCCGATACCGCTCGAAGATCGCCACTTCGATCAAGTTGATGGGCCGTCGGAACAAGCCGACGAGATTGTGCGGCGGATCGCTAGTTGGAATGGCCGCTTCCGACCCGACGAAATCACGATCGGATTTCCCGACGAACCGCTCGCGGCCGACGTCGAACGCCAGCTGCGTCAGTGTGGCCAATCCGCTCGTTGGGGCGCTGGCCGCCCCGTCGCGGAAACGGCTCCCTATCGGTTGCTGGCCGCCATTGGCGAATGGCTCGAGCGCCCCGGCTTCCCCGAGTGGGCCCAATTGCTGCGGCACCCCGACGTGTCCGCCTGGCTGATCCGTTCGGGTATAGGCCCCGAATGGATTCAGGAACTGGATGAATACCACGCCACGCATTTGCCGACGCATTTGGGGCCCGGGACATTGCTGGGCGAACCGGCGGAGATCGCGGGACTCAGCCGGGCGCGCGATGCGGTGACTGGCTGGCTCCATCCGCTGGCGACCGGCAACCGGCAGTCGCTCGAACTGTGGGCCGCGCCGTTGTTCGACGTGCTGGCGAGGATCTACGACCGCGAGTTCCGTTTGGGTGATTCGGCCGATGCGGCCACGTGGCGCGCATGCCATCAACTGCGCCGCGCCGTGGAGGAATTCGAGAAAGTGCCCGCTTCGCTGCGGCCACGCACCTCGGCTTCCGAAGCCATCCAACTGGTGCTCCGCGATGCGGCGGCGGATACGGTCCCGCCGCCCGTCGATCCGCAGGCGATCGAGTTGGTGGGGTGGCTGGAACTTGCGCTCGACGACGCCCCGGCCCTGATCGTGACCAGTTTCAACGATGGACTCGTGCCCAAGTCGGTGAATGCCGACCCATTCCTGCCCAACGCGTTGCGGACACTGCTCAAAATCGACGATAACGCGCGACGCTACGCCCGCGACGCCTACGCGCTCTGGGTGCTCGCCGCGTCGCGTTCCGAACTGCGGTTACTCGTCGCGCGGCGGAATGCGGCGGGCGATCCAATGCCGCCAAGCCGACTGCTATTCGCCACCGATGAACTCACCGTCGCGCGGCGGGCCCGGCGGCTGTTCGACCCGCCATCCGCCGCCCCTGCCCGGGGATCTCTACCCGGCGAGTATCGCCCCACGTTGCCGCAATCGGCCTTCTCGGTCCCCACTCCCGAATGGATCCTGTCGCAAACCAATGCCAACACGTTCGCCGAGCCGCTGCGGCTAAGCGTCTCGGAATTCAAGAGCTACCTCGAGTGCCCTCAGCGGTTTCTCCTGCGACGAGCGGGCCGGTTGGAGGAATTAACCGACGCGGGCCAAGAGCTGGATGGCGGCGCCTTTGGATCGCTCGCCCATGCCGTACTCGGCGACTTTGGCCGCGAGGCGCTCGGCGGAGCCCGTGCCAACGAATGGAGCGATCCAGAGCGTGTCGCCGAGTTTCTCAGCGAACGGCTACGACGCCGAGGCGACGACCTGTACGGAGAATTTCCGCGGCCGTCCGTTCAGCTTCAACTGGCGCAGTTAAGGATGCGGCTCGAAGCATTCGCGCGGTGGCAAGCCGAACGGATCCGAGCGGGCTGGATCATCACCCACGTCGAGGACGAGGAGCGGCAGGAAAGCACCAAGATCGCCGTCGATGGATTGGAATTCGAGCTGGTGGGACGGATCGACAGAATCGATCGCCACCCCAGCGAGCGTCAATGGGAATTGCTGGACTACAAGACGGCGGACGCCGGTGATCCGCCACGGAAGACCCACTGGAGCAAAGGCCGAGGCTGGATCGACCTGCAGCTGCCGCTCTATCGCCACTTGGCCCGCTCCAAGGGACTCGATGGACCTTTCGCGCTCGGCTACATCCTGCTCCCCAAAGACACCTCGAAAACCGGCGCGGCGATGGCCCAATGGGACGAAAAGCAGCTCGCCGACGCCGACGCACAGGCCTGGGAAGTCGTGCGAAGGATTCGGCTCCGGGACTTCACGCCCTCAGCGTCTTTTCGCACAGGTCCCTTCGACGCCTTCGCCCGCATTTGCTTGGCCGGTGTCATGGGAAAATAATGACGACGCACGGAAAAATTGAAAAACGCCTCGCGTTCGGAGGATATTCCCATGACGGTCCAAACGTTCCGCGACCTACTATCGCAGCGCCCGTTTAAGCCTTTTCGGATCGTTTTGTCCAGCGGCCTGGCCTACGAGGTACGGCACCCGGAAATGGCATTGTTGACGCGTTCGAGTCTGCTGGTGGGAGTGGACGATGTCGATGACGGCGTACCAGCGGAGTTCCGCATCTGCTCCCTGCTCCACGTGGCGGCCGTGGAGCCGCTGCCAGATGGCCAAGCCACACGCGAGGTTTAGATCAGGCGTTCGGTTCGGCCGCAACGAGGGCGTCGGCAAGTTTCAGCGAGCCTTCATAGAGGCTTCGCCCGATGATACAGCCCATGACACCGATTTCGCGGAGCCGCGACACATCGCTCGACGTGGTCACACCTCCCGAGGCGATCACGGGCACGGTTACCATCTCCCGCATTTCCTTGACCGCCGCGAAATTCGGACCTTCCAACATGCCGTCGCGGGAGATATCCGTGTAGATGATCGCCGAAAGCGCTTCGTCGTCAAAGTGACGCGCAAGCTTGGTGGCCGACATTTCGCTGACTTGCAACCAACCGTCGGTCGCGACCATGCCGTCCTTCGCATCAATGCCGAGCGCGAGGCTTTGTGGAAACTTGCGACACATTTCGCGGAACCAATCAGGCTCGCGTAACGCCTTCGTGCCGACAATAAGGCGAGTCAGTCCCAGGTCGAGCAACCGACGGATTGTATCCTCGTCGCGGACGCCGCCGCCCAATTGGCAAGGCACCGTCACCGCATTGACAATGCCGCGTATCGCCTCCAGGTTGGTGAGCTGTCCGTCTCGAGCCCCGTCCAAGTCGACAAGGTGCAAGCAGCGAGCTCCGTTGTCCACCCAGTGCCGAGCCATCGCGGCCGGATCGTCGCCAAACACCGTTTCGCGAGCATAGTCGCCTTGCCGCAGACGCACACACTTGCCGCCGCGCAGATCGATGGCGGGCCAAACCTGCAGGGAAACCGGCGAGCTATCCATGGGGTCCTCGGCTTGAACGGTGAAGGCCAAGGTTTTATCCCACATGCCGCGCGGACTGGCAAGCCGCCCCGTACCAGGAGAGCTTATGCCGCCCGAGAGGCGGTTCGGCACGGTTTGCGTGTCGATCACAACTTCGCGAAGTTGCGCAGCAGACGGAGACCGTCCGCTTGGCTCTTCTCCGGATGGAACTGGGTCGCGAATAAATTGTCGCGCCAGACCATCGCGCAAAACGGATGGCCGTAGGTCGTTTCAATCGCCACCAAGTCCGAATCCTCGGGCACGACATAATACGAGTGGACGAAGTAAAAGTGCGTGCCGTCCCTTAGCCCATCAAGCACCGGCGCCGGTCGCACGAAGCGGCCTTGATTCCAGCCCATGTGGGGCACCTTGAAGCCGGTGGGCAACTCG
>JBJTOW010000162.1:0-6614 GCA_046074805.1 Planctomycetota bacterium
AAGCGTTCGGGGGCGATGACTACACGATCGCCAACATTCACGTCGATGTGACGCCCGTCCAGCTGATTGGGCCGCTGTACACCAAGTAATTCCGCCGCGTGTCGCCGAGGCGGTGGACCCAACGCTGCCAAATCGAAATACGGGTTATCAGGCCGACAACCTCAGGCGGGACTCAGAGCATCTCCCGCCTGTTCAGTTCCGTCATGGCCTACTTGGCGTGTCGCGGAGCCCGTCGGAAGCCGATTTTGTCGAGCGCTTTGTAGACCTCTTCGAGCGTCTTTTCGCCGAAGTTCGTGATCGACAAAAGGCTTTCCGGGGTGCATTCCAGCAACTCCCGCACGGTGAAGATGCCGCGTTCCTCGAGGCAATTGGTGGTGCGAACCGTCAGGCCGATTTCGGCCGTGCTGAGTTCCAGTTTCGACGACAGATCCCGCGTGCGTTCCCCTTCCGCGCTGAGTCGAATACGAGTGACAGCCATTGGCAAACCCTCCCTGAGTGCATTCATCCGCAGCAAGGATCCCACCCTGCCGCAACCGAACGCAATATACCGACAGGGATGACTTTTCCGAACGGGAACAGTCCAAATCTTGAGATTTTTTTCAAGATTCGACTTGGCGCAGCCGGATTGGAAGTTGCTGCGGATGGTTCGGGATATTAATTTGCGGGGTCTGGAAAGCCTGTGACGACCCACTTTCCCATATTGTCAAGCGAAAACCCTCCCTTTGTGGATCGCAAATTCCCATTTTTCGGCTATTATTTCTGGACGTGCCGTGACTAGGATCTGTAATGGGCGTGCGGATTGTTTCGATTTTGCATCGTGCTCCCGCCGCCAAGGTCGCGACTAACCACTCAAAACCATCATGCTCAAAATCGCACCAAACAGAACTGGGCAGACGCTGCGTTCCGCCATCCTGGGGTTGGCAGTACTGGGGATCTCGGCGGGCTTCGCCCCGGGGCGGCTTCATGCTCAACCGGGACTCAATGTGCCGTTCCTGCAGAGTTACACCGGCAGTTTGGCGAACGGGGTTGGCCTACCGACTGGTGTGATGTCGAATCCCGCGCCGTTCACGCTGAACGGTGGGGGATTTAACGGTGGGGGATTTAACGGGCGGGTGCTGGGAGCCAATCCGTTCGCCTCAGCCAACCTTGGTGTGACGTCAGGTGGGCTCGCCAGTGGCTACTACTTCGACTTGCTATCCGACCAGATCGCTTTGCGGCGACTGCTGCCGCAAACACCGGGCATTTCGCTGGGGAATTCGGCGCTTCGCGACTTCTACTTCAACCCGTTATCGCCGTTTGTCTCTGGCTGGATTCCCGGGCCGGGAACTTCGCCGCTGGAAGAACGTTTGGCGCGGATTCAACGTGGGGAATTGGTGGCGCCCGGTTCACCGACGGAGTCGCAAACCGACTCGCCTGCGGATTCGACGGAATCTGCGGACGTGCGGCGTGTGGCTAAGGTAATGGTTCTCCCGGCACCGGCGGCAGAGGTGGAAATCTCCGAGGCCGTCTTGGAATTGGACTCGGTGCCCGACACGGACGCGAAGGTCACAGCCACCTTTCCGCCTCCGCCCCGCGGTTTTGCCGCTCGTGGTCTACCACCGCGCACCATCGAGTCTGTGGAACCTTTTAGCGCGTTGCGGTTCGCCATGCGGGATTGGTCGACAACGCCGTTCATGCCTCTGCGTCCGGGGCTTTACGGCGTGGCACGAGCCGGTGACGAGCACGATTACCGAGGCGTTCCCGATGAATTCGCGGTTCCGTCGAACCCGGTCAACGGGCCTGCGGCGTTCGCCCCGCCGCTGGTGCTAGCTGCCCGTCCGAAACCTCTGCCCACCAGTAGCCACGCTGGGGAAGCCGATGTCGCCGTGTCGGCCGCGCCCGAAGTCGTGGCAACCGATTCCATCGCCGCCGTCGCTCAGCCGTCAGCCGTGCCTACATCCGAGGTTGCCAGCGTATCGCCGCCTGTCGCCGTGGTCGCGTCGGCGATCGCGTCCGTCGCGTCTCCCAAGGCACCGTCCGCCGCTTCGCAGTTGGCGCCACTGTTCGATCCGGCGGCGATCCACCAACTCGCTTCCAGTTCCGATGCCTTGGAACTCGCCTTGGCGGGTGTGCGGGCCGAGCCGGCGGAACCGTTCGCCCCTGCGGAGTCTAAGCCCACAGTTGCCAATCCAGCGTCATCTTCGACATTGGCTTCGTCCGCGTCCCCTGCCCCGAACTCGGCTTCGTTGGAAAAACCGCTCCCCACCGCGGTGGCTCGTCGCTTGCCCAACGCCGCAGCGGTACCGACTGGCCCGACAATTCCCAGAAGGGTGATTGGCGGCGCGCCTTCGATGGCGGACGTGGCATCAACGAACGTCGGCCGCCCATCCAATGCGCAGCTGACCGATCGGTCGAAGTTCGATTTCGAAGGCTCCACCGCGGCCATCGATGGCATGCTGCGTGCGAGCGATAACTTCCGCACTCCTGCGACGGTCCCACCGACAACCGTCACGCCGACAACGCCCCCTTCGGAGGTCGCGTCCAGTCGACCGGCGGTTCGCGAAACTCCGGTCACCACGTCATCACCGGCGGCGGCGACCATCGCATCACGAACCGCGCCGCGATCGCCAGCGAAGAACTCGGCGCCGCTTGCCAGCTCCAAACCCGAGAGGAATCCAGCGATGGAGCGAACCGTCGAACAGGATCCCGCTCCCTTGGATCGCGGCCTGCTCGCGGCGATCCTCGGTTCCCCAACATCCCGCGTTCCACGAACGGGGCCATCGGCTACGGCGGCCACCACTCGGTCGTCCGCAGTTCGGCCAACAACCGCGGCGGCCGCCGCGACTGTCGCTTCGCGAACTCCGCCAGTCACGCCGTCCGCAAGCTCGATGGCAGCCGCCGCGACTCGCAAGACGCTCCCGAGCACAGCCAGTACTGCGGCGGGCAACTCGCAGGTTGGCCGCGCGTCGGGAACACAAGCCACGACCGGCTTGGTGGCCTCGCCCAGTCCGACCTACGCCAACAATCCATCCCGTGGCGTTGCCACGAACGGAAGCTCCACTTATCGAAGTCCCGCCTACGGCGTTGTCACGTATAACAGCCCGGTCTATGGTGGAGTGGTCTATGGCCAGCCCGGTTACGGCGGTGTCGTCTACGCCAGTCCCAGTTCTCCGGGTCAGGCCTATCCGAGTCAAGCGTACGGTAGTGTGATCTACGCCAGTCCAACGACGGACCGAACGACAGAGCGTCGTTCGCCCCCTTCCACAAGCAGGTCGTCGAGCGTGTCGTCTCGTCCTTCCACCGGGGCTTCGTCTGGATCGATGTCGAGCGTCTACGCGGCGAAGCCGTCGAAGTCGTTCTCGCAGTGGCGCTACGAGCAACTCACCGAGGCGAACCGCTTGATCGCGGAGGGAGAGCGAGCTCGATTGAACGGCAAGTCGAACACAGCCCGAATCTATTTCCAGCAGGCGCAACGCATCCGCGACACCGTCGCCGCTCTGCCGTAGGCGTCGTTCTGGGCGGGTGACTTGTGCTGAGCCTGTGGTGCATCAACTCGTCACCCTTGGTAAACCGGACCTCTAGTCCGTCGAAATGCGTGTCGCGAAAACGAGTGGCTAGGCCAACGGTTTCGACGGACTAGAAGTCCGTCGTACGAAGTGGGCAGATCGTCGCCCCGACGGTTTCGACGGACTCTTCTTGTACGACGGACTTCCAGTCCGTCGCAATGCGTGTCGCGAAAACGAGTGGCGAGGCCAACGGTTTCGACGGACTCTTCTTGTACGACGGACTTCCAGTCCGTCGCAATGTGTGTCGCGAAAACGAGTGGCGAGGCCGACGGCTTCGACGGACTAGAAGTCCGTCGTACAAAGTGAGCAGCCGGTCGCCCTGAAACTGGTCGACTGCCGCGACTTTAGGGGCCTGAGGAGGCGGCCATCGAGCGGATGTAAACGAGCAGGTCTGCCGCTTCTTGGGCGGTGAGGTCGCTTAGAACGCGATCGGGCATCAGCGATTTGTCTCCTCGTCGTAACTCCTCGATGCTCGACCGCGGCAAGCGAATCGACTGGCGTTCCAGGGTTTTCAGCACGACTTCCCGTTCGGATTGTTCGGCGATCAAACCCTGCAGCACGCGGCCATCGTCCGTGATCGCCGTATAAGCCGCGAAGGCGTCGTCGATTTTCAGCGATGGCTGAACCACATGGCGAATCATTTCCGCCGGATCAGGGTACTTTTTCGCGATTTCGCGGAGCGTTGGACCGAGCGACTTCGAGCGGTCGTCCAGTTCGTGGCAATTACGGCAGCGGGCTCCGTCGCTGAAGAAGATCAGCTTGCCACGTTCGAGATTCCCGGTGCGAGCGAGCACTGTTTGTGGATCGAAGGTTGGCCCCAAAGTGGCGCGTCGTTGCGATTCGGGCACGAACGTTTCGAAGAGGCCGCGCACATCGCTCGGAGCCGCCGAACCTGCGGCGACGGCCGTGGCGAATTCACCGGAATCCAAACGGCCCGCATGCATCAAACCTGCGAGCGCCAGCGCGCCTTCCGTCGACCGCACCGCCTCCCGAATCGTGGTCTCGCTGCCTGCTCCCGCCGCGGCCGCGAGCGATTCCAGACGCTGCGAGAACTCCGAATCGGCCGTCGCTGGCGCGGAACGTTTTGCAGTCGCCTCGGGCGAGGCCGCTGCCGGCGTTAGCGATCGAATCCAGGTTTCCACCAATCGCACACCCCGGCTGTCGACCATCCGCGAGCCGATGTACGGCATCCGGGCGTAGCCAAGTTTCGACATCCGGTACATCACCACACTGCGGTACGGGTCGCCGGGCACAATCAGCTTCGCGTCCTTCATGCCGAATGTGCCGATGCCGGTGCCCTTGTTCGTGTTCAATTGGGCGAACGGCAGGTCGCGTCGCAGGTAGAACGACACGATGGCATTGCCTCCCGGATGGTGGCACATCGCGCAATTGGCGTGTAGATAGGAACGCGCCCGTGCTTCGAGCGGCTGCGCGGCGTCATGAGGATCGACCAATCGGCTTGGATCGTCCGCCGCGACCACCGGCCGTTCCACAACGATCCCCTGAGCCGCCAAGGCGTCGAGTTGCGAAGTGGTCGCCGCGCCGGAGCCGGCGCCAGCCGCGCGGGTGGCGGCGGCATCCAAACCAGCGGAGCTGGCCATCGGCCGATCGAGCTGCGCGAGCGTGAAACCGAGCACGAACTTCGGACCGGCGTTGTGGCACAACTTGCACTCGTTGACGGCGTTGACGTGCCAGGTGCGGTCGAGCGCTGCGCCGTCCGCCTTCATCGGCCGACTTGTCCCCGCCGCGTCGACAAGCGTCGCGTCACGGCCCGCATCGTCCCAAAGATAGCTGTAAGGCCTCCACACGCCGTGGTCGAGATGCAGCAGTTGCGTTTCCAGACGCACCGCCGGCCGCCCCGCCGCCGCGGGCAATGTCAATTGCTTCACCAACACGGTTCCCTCGGGGAATTCCGAAGCCGCACCGGGTTGAGTGGCGAGCTTCACTTGGCCCGAACCGGGAATCGCGATCCACCGCTGCGCCTCCGCTCCGTCCGTCCAACGCTCGGCTTTCACCGAATACGGAATCACGCCCGCGGACGGCTCAAGGCGTTCCACCGACTGGAACAAGCCGGTGTCGCTCAGCCGCCGAGGAAACTTCGCCGACAGATCCTCGCGGTCTTGGGGCAGCAGTTCGTAGATCCGTCCTGTGAAATCGTAGTCCAACACGAACAGCTCGCCGGCCTCCGTCTGCGTGAAACCGACAATTCGCAGGTCGGTATCGAGCAGCGTTGTGTAGGAGTACGACTTGTCTTGGTCGGCGTGAATCTCCCAAATCGTGCCGGTAATGTAGTCGCCGTACACGAAGGAGCCGTCGAGCTTAGGCAGTTTCGCGCCTCGATAGACGGGGCCACCGATCACTGAATTGGCTTCCGTGTGCGGATGGTCCTTGACCGGCGGCACGATCGGCGTGGGACCAACAGGAACCTCGGAACGCAAGGCGGCCCGGCCTTCCATCACCGGCCAACCACAGTTGCTACCGCGACCCAGCTTGTGAATCATCTCCCACGATTCCCACCCGTTATCGGCGACAAACACATCGCCCGTTTTCGGATCGACACCGAACTTCCACGGGTTGCGTAGGCCGTACGACCAGATCTCCGGGCGCGCCCCGGGCCGGTCCACAAACGGATTGTCCGAGGGAATCGCGTATGGCCGTTCCGCTGTCGCCCGGTTCACATCCAGCCGCAACACAGCGCCAAGTAAGTCGTCGACCGTCTGTCCCGTGGTCAGCCCATCCGGCGGGTTCGGCCCCGAACCGTCTCCCGTGGAAATGTACAGATAGCCATCTTTATTGAATTCCAAACAGCCCGCGTTGTGGCCACCCGACGGCCAAGTGATGACAACTTGCTCGCTGTTCTCCACGGCTCGATGCGGGGCCTGACGGTCGAGCGTAAACCGCGACACGCGGGTATGGCCGCCGTCGCCTGGATGCACATAGCAAACGTATAGATGGCCGTTCTCAGCGAATCCCGGATGCGGTTCGGCGTCAAATAGCGAGACGTTGCGGCCCGCCAATTCGGCGGGGAGCCGCTTGGCTAGGTCGAGCACGACATCGGCGGCGGTTGCC
>JBJTOW010000163.1:0-8281 GCA_046074805.1 Planctomycetota bacterium
TCCAAAAAACGCTTGCCGAGCGAAGCAAGCGAGCTCGACGCGCGGTCTTTGGAGTGCGGTGCCGTAGGCACCGCTTTCTCCGAGGACGCCGTATCGTCAACGCGAACGGCCCACGAGCGAAACGACGTGCGACGTGCGACATGCGGCATGCGGTCCCTCACGACCGTGATCGCGCGTTCCACTTCAATCGTCTTCGAGGCCAAAGCGGCGCCCGAGGGCGCCGCACTCCAAATCGGTGAATGCATCGGAATGCGGAGTCTTCTCGTGTCAACTACCACAGGTCTCTCGCCTCGGCATCGGACGGCAAGGGCCGGGGTTCCGGTGACACTTCAGAGCGGCGACCAGTCGCGGAAGGTGGCGGCTTGGCCGGCGGGTTCGGAACGCGGGCAGAGCACGTTCCAGACTGTCGCCTGCTCGATCCGGAAGCGGCTGCCCTTCAGCGAAATGCGGATCCCCCGGTAATCGTCGACGTAGCCATCGCGTTGCGTGCGTTCCAGCAGTCGAGCACGCTCTTCGCGGTGGACCGGTTCGGCTGTCATCCGTGATGGCGTGCTGAGCAGCGCCGCCAAGTCCGCCTCCCACAGCGTCAGCGCGGCGCGGTTGGCGTAGTTAAGGATCGGATCCGACTCAGTTCCATGCGCGACCACCACAAACGGAGCGTCAAACAGAGTTCGAGACTGCTCTAAGGCGCTGCCGATTCGCGGAATCAACTGTTCGCCGCGCCATCGCGCGTAGGAATCCAGCAAACATTGGGTCCGTTCCACCCAAGCCGGCTCGGCCCACGTAGGTCCACCGTCGCCCCACGCCAGAAACTCGTCGAGACCAACAATCCGCTTGACCTCATCGAATTCGGCCATCCGCGACCGCACGGAGGCGACCGAGCCCTCCCGGCGCCATGCCCAGCCCAAGTCGCGGACCGCCCGCGCCGTAAGCATTAAGGTCGCCAGTGGATCGACGGCGATCTTGAATCCCAGCCGCTCCAGTTCGGAGGCGTCCAGTAGCGGAGTCGCCCCGCCTGGGAGCATGTTCGCCAACTGGGGCAATGGCGATTCGCGGGCGATCCGAGCCAATTCTTCAACACTTCGCGGAGCTTCGACGAACCCTAAATCGGCCCCAGCCGCCGCGTAGATTCGGGCTCGATCCAACGCGCCATCGATCCCCTCGATGGCCAAAGCATCCGTCCTCGCGATGATCACGAAATCGGGATCACGGCGGGCCAAGTTTGCGGCTCGCAGCTTCGCCACCATCGTCTCCGGGGCTACCACCTGCTTGCCGGCGAAATGCCCACAACGCTTTGGCGAAACTTGGTCCTCGAGCAGAATCCCCGCCGCGCCCGCCGATTCAAACTGCTGAACCGTCCAAGCCACGTTGTGCAAGTCTCCGTGGCCGGTGTCGGCGTCGGCGATCACCGGCACGGAGACCCGTTGCGTAATTCGACGCGTCGCGTCCACCATTTCGGTGAGCGTCGCGAGTCCCAAATCCGGTAGCCCACACAGACTGGCGGAAACGCCAAAACCACCCAAAAACAACAGTTCGATGCCAGCCGCCTCAAGCACTCGAGCCGTAAACGCGTCGTGCGGCGCCAAAGCGCGGATCAAGCCCGGGCGAGCAAGGAGGCGACGTAAGGTGGCGGAGGAGGACATGGGAGTTGCCAGTTGCCAGTTGCCAGTTGCCAGTGACTGTCCACATCCAGTGTGGCATTGTTCCTGTGCCATCACGCGGCCTTGGGTTTGGGCTGCACTTTTAGATTGAACAGGCCAAAAATCTCGTTCTGCGTCAAGCCGCCACGGGCCGAATTGTCGGCGTGCGAGAGGATGGAATTGAAGAGTTCGCGTTTTTCGTCGAGCACCTGGTTGATCCGCTCCTCGATCGTGCCGCCGGTGATCATCCGCGTTACCGTAACCGGGCCCGACACGCCGATCCGATGAGCGCGGTTGATCGCCTGGTCTTCGATCGCCGGGTTCCACCAGCGGTCGAACAAAAAAACGTAGCGGCAGAATTGAAGATTCAATCCGACGCTGCCAGCGCCGTAGCTCATCATGATCAATCGTTTGGACGGATCGTTCTTAAACTGATCGATCACCGTTTCGCGTTGTTTATGCGGCAATTGGCCATGGTATTCAAGCGTTCCGAAGCGGGCAAGCTTTTCGCGTAGACGCGCGATTGTAACAACCCACTGTGTAAATAAAATCGCCTTTTGACCGCTCGCCACGACTTCTTCCAAATCGGCTTCCAGCCGTTCCAGTTTGCTGCTGGCCCCAGTCACGGGATCGAAATTGCAAATCTGTTTCAGTCGCAGCACGAGCTCAAAAACGTGCTGGATCGTAATGCCGGGGCCCATGTCGGTGAGCTTCAGGACGCCATCGTCCTCGGCGCGCCGGTAGGTCTCATATTGTTCGGGAGACAGATCGAGCGTCGCGTCGCGGAATAGCTTGGGTGGCATGTCCGTCAGCACCATATCTTTGGTCCGGCGGAGAATGTGGTCCTTGACCAGCTCACCCATCCGTCGCGGTTGCATATCATTGCTCAGGTAGCCAGGCGAGAGGAATTCGAAGATCCCGACGATATCCTCGGGACTGTTCTCCACCGGCGTTCCGGTCAGCGCCCAACTGCGGGTACGGGTAATGGAGCGGACAATTTCACTCGTAGTGCTCGACTTGTTCTTGATCCGCTGGGCTTCGTCCAAGGCGACGAGATCGAAATGTAGGTTGGCATCCAGCACATCGCGGTCGCGCATCAGCAATTCGTAGTTCGCGATCTTGACCGGTGTGCTGGCTTGGCGCCATTGCCAATGGCGGCGGGCCTGGTCGCCCTCGATAATGCCAACGGGAATCTCCGGGGCCCAGGTTTGAAACTCGCGGCGCCAATTGCTCACCAGCGGTTTCGGACATACCAACAGCACATTGCGGATTTCGCCGGCCCGCAGCAGCAAGCGGATCGTCATGATCGCCTGCATCGTTTTGCCGAGCCCCATTTCGTCGGCGAGCACCGCGGTGTATCGCGGATAAAGGAAACCGATTCCCTCGTATTGATAAGGGAATGGCTCGAATGGCATGTGGATTTCACCGCAAGCCATGAGCGATTCCAATGGCGGCTGCAATACATAATAAAGCCGGTCTTCCAGCTTGATGACATCGCCCGGTGGTTTGATACGGGTCAGTTTTCCTGGTTTTTCAGGGGCCGGCTCAGTGGCCGAGCCATTCTCGTTGCCGACGGCAGGGGCCGAATCGGCAGTTGGATCGCCAGCGGTCGCGGCGCCCGTTTTATGGCTCGATGCGGTGGGCGGGCTCAGCCATGCCGCCGCCCATGGCGCCTCGGGGAAGGTAAAACCGGACACCTTGACCGTCGGACGCGGAATCCTCAGCGACAAGACCCGCGGTGGCGGCACTCGCAGACCGCTCGTCGGTTCGAACGGCAGCACCGCGACGCCTCCAGCGACAACTGGCTGCGCGATGTCATTCCATGACTGCACCGCCGGCGCGTCCGTCGAATTCGCGGCATCGATCGGGTCGGCCGGTTCCTTATCCATCGCCGCTTCCGAATTGGCGACGGCATCTATTTTGTTCGATGTTTCCAACGTGTTCGGCATATCGAATGCATTCAATGTCTCTAGCTCATTCGATGTGGCGATCGCGTTGGATGTTTCGATCGCGGCTAAGTCCCCGGAAATCGAGAGGCGGGACGAATCAACTGCGGTGGAGGCCAGCGATGGGACACCACCGCTTTCGGGCGACTCGGCAACGCAGGATGCCGGATCAGGCACTTCAGGCAGAGCGATGGCCACGCCCAAGGGTCGATCGGGCGCCGACCGCACGGTAATTCGATGATTTCCTGGCAACAACGAGTCTGGCTGCTCGAGCATGTCGAGCCAATCTTGCTCGCTGGCGTCTTCGAGCGTTTCCAACTCGTCCGGTGTCTCTGCCCCAACTCGCTCGAATTCGCCGAGTTCTTCGACCGACGATTCGAAATGAGTGAGATCGGCGAAGGCAGGCTCGGCTGAGCACGATTCCATGGTGCCGAATTCCGTAGCGACAAACTCGTCTTCCACCAGCGCCGGCAAATTCGCGACAGGAGCAACCGCGACTGGCTCAACCGCGGCGGGCTCAATATCGAACGGCTCGACAGCGGATGGCTCGACAGCGGCAGGCTCGACTGCGACCGGCTCGATAGCGGCAGGCTCGACAGCGGCAGGCTCTACTGCGACCGGCTCGACTTCGGCGGGCTCAATATCAAACGGCTCGACAGCGGACGGCTCGATGGCGGCAGGCTCAATAGTGACCGGCTCGACTGCGGCAGGCTCAATATTGAACGGCTCGACAGCGGATGGCTCGGCAGCGACCGGTTCGACAGCGACCGGCTCGACCATGACCGGCTCGACGGCGGCAGGCTCAATAGTGACCGGCTCGACCACGACCGGCTCGACAGCGGCAGGCTCCTCCGAGGCTGGTTCGACAACAAGGCTGGTCGTTTTGGACTCAGCCGGAACCACGTCATCGGTGATGCGGGGCGAGTAAAGCAAGTTTGTGTGCGGGTCGTGGTCGAACGGGGGACTGCTGGTCGGCTCGGTGCCGCAAGATTCCGCCATCCATGGAAAGAACTCCTTCGAGGCGGCTAGGCGGCTTTGCGGGCTTCGTCGATAGCGTCGCGGATGCGAGAGAACGGTTCGGCGAGGTCGATGCGTCCGACGTATGGCTCCCAGCGTCGGCGCGATTCGTCCTGGTCGCTCGCCCAAGCGGACTCCACGGCGGCCAGATTTTTCCCCAACTTGAAGCGGATAAGTTCCGGTTCAGGGGCGGAATCGCCCGGCGTGGCGGTGCCGGCTTCTGCGGACGTCCGGGCGTTGTCGGCGGCGTTGGCTGGTGAGGCTGGATCGACGATCAGAAGTGTGGGAATCGCATGGAATTCTCGGCTTGCCAAGGCGTCGCGTTGGTCCGTGCAGAGCAAGAGCGGTTCTACCTTGAGTTTTCCGAGCAGCGCGGGGCCCAGGACTTCACCGTAGAGGTAACGGCGGAGCGTCGGGCCGTAGAGGATTTCCTGGGCGCGGTTGGTCTTAAGCGGCGCAGTGCAGTGGAATTCGAGAGGCCGACCGTTGGCGTTGAGCAGCAGCAGTCCGCCGAACAGGCCTTGTTCAGCGTGGTCGCAAACCGTCAGAAAACCTATCGATGGCAAAGACTTCGAACCGCTCAAGGGCAGCCGCTTTCTAGGATAAACCAGGGGAATAAGGGGTTTTGGGAGGGCGTTGCCAACTCCGGCGACGCGTTGAATCACTGGTGGAAAAGCATCGGGCGGGCGGACGGGCCGACTTGAATACGCTTGCCGATCGCGAGTTTGGCGGAAACTTTGCGGAGGAAATTCAGTGCTTTTACCCTCCGGAAATCCTCGACAGCTTTCCCAGCGGGCGGATATACTCCCGTTTGTCGCGTCGCCTTCCCCTCCCCCCCAGTCGACGCACGCTTCTCGCTTTCGCGAGATCGCCATTCTCGATCGTGATATGTCGTGCCTTTTCGTGCAGGATGTTCGCCATGACGCGTCCCCAGCGCCCCATTGATGTGTCGCAATCGTTTTGTATCGATGTAGGGGCGACCAACACGCCGAATGCGCCTGCGGAGGCGATCGGAACGCGGATTGGCGCGGCGATCCTCGATGCGCTTCAACGGATGCTTACCAGCCAAGAACGGCAGAATCAGCTGCTGGAGGAGCTGGTGAAGCAGATGAGTTTGGGGCAGCGGCAACGCAATCAGGAACTGCAGCAGTGGCGGTCGGCTCATCCGCAGCTGGCTGTCGCCTGCCGCGAGGCGGCGGAGACGCTGGGCAAGGTGCAGAGCGATTTTCTGGGGCAGATCACGGAGGAGGTGCGGGAAAACGGTGAGTATTTGTCGGACGGCGAATTCATGTTGCAGGAGTTCGTAGACCGATTTGGACCACGTCTAGCGCATCTGAACGGAGTGCTTCAGGTTTTAGCGCAACTAGGCGCCCCGCCGCCGACGGAAGCGAACTCAGGAGAGTAGCCCGCGAACATCCAAATGACACCGTGTGGGTCGAGATGATCAAGACCGTGGCCGAGGACGGCCTGCGGCTCGACGGCGTTCTGCATCCCGCACAACCTCACGCCCAGCCGCTGTCGGCGCCCGAGCCCTTATCTTCTGCCGCGCGGCTCGATTCACAGGCGCCCTCAGAACAGGCGTCCAACCTTCCGCGAGCGGCTTCCCTGCCCGTTGTCGATGGTCTGATTTGCCTGCACGGAGTAGGCAGCAACTACTACGGTTCGTCTTTGTTTGAAGCCTTGACGCCGTCGCTGACCGCTTTAGGCGTGCCGGTCGCGTGGGTGAACACTCGAGGGCGCGACAATGTTTTCGCCGCGAACACTCGCCAGGGGCGAAGGTGGCTCGGAGCGGCCTTCGAAGTGGTGGGGGAATGTGCCTGGGATGTGGCGGGATGGCTGAGGTGGGCGGAGCGTCGCGGGTGGCGGCGAGTCGGCTTGATCGGCCATAGTCTTGGGGCGATTAAGGCGGTTTTTTCTCAGGCTCAGTCGCTGGCTCAGTCGCAGGCACCAGCACCCGGTTCGAGTCCGTCCCAGGAACAATCGCCCGATCCGGCGTCGGTGGCCACGGGCGGGCTGGTTTCCTTGGTGGCGGCGTTGTCGCCACCTTGGTTGTGCTACCGGTTGTTCCAAAACGATCCGAATGGCGCGGCCTTTTTTGATGCGATCACCCGAGCCCGGAAACATGTCGCGGCAGGTGAACCGGAGGCGTTGATCCGGGTTCAGTATCCGTATCCGCTTTTGATTTCCGCAGGGAGCTACGTCGACAAGTACGGACCGGGCGAGCAGTATGATATCGTGCCGTTGGTTCCCCGATTGAATTGTCCGGTGTTGTTCACGTATGGACAGGCCGAGTTGGAAACGGGTGGAGTGGCGTTCGCGGGCGTCCCGGAAGCGGTGCGGGCGGCGGCCCGTCCCGGCCAAGCCGTATCGGTGGCAGTCGTCCCAGGGGCGGACCACAATTACACGCGTTGCGCCGCGCCGTTGGCGGAAGTGCTGTTAGCGTGGTTCGCGGGCGAGCAGTTTGCGGCGAATCGATGACATACCGCAGGCATCAGCGGTTGTTTTTCCGTGGGTGGTTCGGTATCGTCTTGGCTGATTTGTCCCACCCTACTCCGCGTTAACCAACCAGCGGACGCTTTCCGAAACCGTTCCGGCCTCCTACACCTTGGGGTGTTTGACGTTCGGACAATTCCTGCTTGTAGCGAGGTTCTGGCATGAGTGCTACGATCGACACGCCTAGCGATATCGCGTCTTTGAGCAAGGCGGCCCGCGAGAAACTTGACGCCCACACCTACGAGATGGTGCAGTGGCATTTCCACGATTCCACTGGTTCGCCGTTCTGGTTGGAAAAGAAGCGCGAGTATTCGTTCGATCCGCTGAAGGAAATCAAGTGCTTTGATGACTTGAAGAAGTTCCCTCTGTTCGAGGACGACTGGTTGCGTGGTGGTCCGGTGCGTCGTTGGATGCCGCAGGGGTTGGCCGACAAACCGGCTTACATTTTTGAAACGGGTGGCACGACGGGCATTCCAAAGAGCCGATTGGTCTTCGAGGATCATTGGATTGACTACGAGGTGTTCAGCCACACGCTGCCGGAAAAGTATTTTCCGATGGGCAGCAACTGGTTGATGCTCGGACCATCGGGTCCGCGACGGCTGCGACTGGCCGTCGAGCATCTCTGCCAGTATCGCGGCGGCATCTGCTTCTGCGTTGACCTTGATCCTCGATGGGTTGTGAAGCTGATCAAGAAGGGGTGGATGGAACACCTGGAAGCGTACAAGACGCACTGCATTGATCAGGCGCTGACGATTCTTTCCGCCAATCACAACGTCAAGTGCATGTTCACGACGCCGAAATTGCTCGAAGCCTTGTGCTCGGCATTGGAAAAGCAAGGCAAGTCGTTCAAGGACACGGGTATCACTGGGATTTTCTCGGGCGGTACGGAATTCACGCCCCAATTCACCCGTTTCTGCGTGGAAGAGTACTTCGGCGGTCCGCCAGAGGAGAGCGGCATCTTTATGACGCCGACTTACGGCAACACGCTGATGGGCTTAGCGTGCAGCAAGCCGGTTTCAGCGGCGGATGGCTACAAGATCAGCTACTACGCCCCGCAGCCTCGGGCCGTTGTGGAAGTGGTGGACTTTGACGACCACAAGCGAATCGTGAATTATGGAGAAAGCGGCCGCGTAAAGCTGTACACGCTGACTCGCGAATTGTTCATCCCCGGCTTCTTGGAGCGGG
>JBJTOW010000164.1:0-6713 GCA_046074805.1 Planctomycetota bacterium
TCCCTAGCCCCGCGTCCTCCCACGTCCGACGCGTTCGTGCGAGAAATTGCAGGCTTGCCGAAAGGACACGATTCTGTTTGGCTAACCGGATGAGCGGCGGGCCAACCGGTGGTTTTTGAGTTGCCAAAGCACTGGCCACTACGGACTGACGGCGCGGTCCAAGGGTTGGCCGGTCAGTTCCGCGTGCAACCGCTTCAGCACCGGAGTGCGCAGGACTAGATACTCTGGTTCGCCTTCCTGGATCTCGCTTCGAAACTTTGGCTCTGCGGCCTCCTGCCACTTTGTGGCCTCCGCCGACCTGCCCTGAGCCTTATTGACTAATGCCAGCAGTAGCAGCAGCCTCGCCTCCGACACATCTTGGAGTTTCAGCTTCCCGGCTGCTTGTAGTCCATCGAGCGCGCGGGAAAGTGTCGACAGCGCGTCCTCATGTCGTCCGACGCGGAATTGCACGCCTCCTAGCAAACCAAGGAACTCAATGTTGCCACGATTGGCATCCGCCTGTTTCTCCATACTATCGAGCAACCTCGGCAAGTCACGGATGGCTGTGGGATTGTCCACGCAGAGATTCGCGAGCTTCTGACCGTACCGTTCACCAAGAGGTCCGTCTAGTTTGGTGAGCATCTCCTCGCACCGCTTCTGGAATTCGCTCTGTTGGTCCGCAAGCTGGTACATTCTCGTCAACACTGCTTCCGTCTCGATGCCAAGCTGTGGTGTCTGCATTTTTAAAAATGAATAAAATGGCGACTTTAATAATGTGTTTGCTTTTGTTATAGCGTCCTGAAAATTACCAATCCTCACGTTGCCAATCCAATCAATCATTGCCAGCTGGAATTCTCCTGTGGCACGCCCAAGGGGCGGCGCACCCTCGCTATCCAATCGCTTCGACAACTCGACGGACTTTTCCATCGCGAATTGAGGATCATATCGCAGCATATCCTTAAGCCGCTCAGCTACCTGTAAGATAGGCTGCGAAGCGACTGCGATCCTCACTGACGTACGCGTGTCATTTCTTGCCAGCACCTTATCACCTATAGCCTCGTAGGCTTTCGCTCTCAAAGCGAAACCCAAAGAATCGCGTTCGCCGACAACGCTTCCGATATACTCGGAAAAAAATTCAACCGATCGTTTGGCGTCGCCACTCTCAAGTAGAGCCCGTCCGCTAGCCAGTTGCGCGATGGAGTTTTGGCGATGTTGCTGCGCGTAGCGTAAGACCGACGCCAGGGAAATGCCTTTAAGGCTTTGATAAGTGATGTTACCGGACGTCGAATTCGGAAGGCCTTGCGTCTGCTCGTTGTTGGGATAGCCTAAATAAAGATCGGCCAGAAATAGCAATTCCGCTGGGGTCGCACTAACCCGAGGAAACGAGTAATGGACAGTTGCATCGCCATAGAGGTAAACGGAAGAGAAGTCCGGCGTCGGTAACACCGTGGTTCCGCCAAAGTGCGGAATTCCAGCCATGGGATTAGGTGTCGAGTACCGAGTGACTTCCACGCCGGAACGAATATCGAAGATCTGCACGCTTAGATCTTTTCCAACGACTAACATCTGTTGGCCCTCTGGCGAAACACGGATGTCCTGGATCATGCGGCGAACGTCAATAGGTTCATGGATGCGTCGACCGGTCCGTGAATCGAAGGATGAAATCATTCCGTCTGGCAGGCAAACAACAAGCGCCTGATCGCCTTGAGTGAAGTACATCGCGATGATCTCGCTGTCCGAATCGGCTGTTTTGTCGACCTTCCAAGTAGGCTCACCAATTCGCAATGTCGACGGCTCGAGGCCGACTTCGTAGACGTGAACTCCTCCAGAAATGGTGCCCAAGGCGGCGAGCTTACCATTGGAGCTGATTGCGACGCGATTGATAGCACCAAATGGAAGTCCAGCTGACTTCCGTATCTGGCCATTTTTAAGAATAAACGCATGGCAATTTAGGTTGTCGAGCTGCGCGATAAAGCTTGTGCCGATGTCGTCTACATAAGCTCCAACGACGGGGGACTCGACTTTGTAGGTTTCGACGACCTTCTTACCGCTCGCGACATCGAGGATGTTGACTTCGCCCACCTTGGGCGAATTGCCGCTGCCCGCCACCAACAGCTGGCCACCCGTGCCAAGGAAACGCACTGCGCCAATCGCACCTGGGAGCGGAATGTGTTTGATCGTGTTGTTCGATTGGTTCCACAATAGGACGGACGCATTCGCGACGCTGCGAAGTTTCGGTCCAGCCAGCGCAACTGACGTGTAACTCTCGCCCCTCTGTGGATTCCACGAGGGATGCTGACCGCTGATCATAGCGACCCAATCACCCGCGACTGGCCATTCGGCTCGGTCAATCTCATGGCTAGTCGGAATAACGCGGACCATTTCGCGTTTGTCGACAACATCCCAAAGTTGGACGGCGAACTGTTCGTTAGGCAGGCGATCACCAACCCTAAGTTGGTCTTCGGAGGATCTTTTGGATCGAGTCAACAGCCAACGTCCACTGGGAGAACGCGCTAGAGGCTGATAGTGATCCGCCATGGCCTCCCAGGACTGTGGATGGTCGGCTGGCATCGTAGCTGCCTGCCCTTTCGGCTGATTGTTGGACGCCTCGCGGACAAGGTTCAGAACGTGGTCAGGTTCCAGACGTGAATGTCTGCGCTCGCGGCCGTTGGCATCGCGGTAGAGATCCCAGACGCGTATGAGTCCGTCCGCCGAGGCGACGACTACATGGCGTGAACCCTCTGTGAGTGAGGCCAATAAGATGGAAGAGTCGTGTCTTAGCGTTGGAACAATCTCAATTCCATTTATCCCGCCGCGGGAACGGATCATCCCAGTGCTTCCTCCGACGGTCAGGATTTCCTTACCGTCATGCCAATGAAGTGATGTGGCACGTCCATCTATCTGAACTTGCTCATTGTAGGAGCGATTCGCCTTGATATTCCATACGTCAGCAAAGCTACGGCCATAGGCGTCTCGATTCACTCCAAGAGGATTCAGGTTACTCTGTCCTAGTAAAAGTAAATGTTCGTTGTCGGAAGTGAATCGTGCGGAAACAACGACATGATCACGACTTATCGCGGCCACATTTTGCCAGTTGGCGTCTTCGGAAAACAAACGCACGCTGGCCCCGCCCGGAACAGCGAACTTCTCCCCATCGCTACTGAGGCTTATTGGAGCAGTTGGCGGACCGAGGGTACTTAGTAATTCGCGAGCTGGATCGGAAAGTATATCTCGACCGATCTTGCGGTCCCAAAGCAACATTCCTTGTTTTGGATCTTTGCCGCTCTTGAAGGCTACGAGTAAGCGGTTGGCTTGGCTATTGACTGAGATCCCATTGACGCCTCCACCCACCTGGATCGCATCCACCTCATTTAAGTCCGAGGAACGAAGAACGCGAATTGTCGACGGATTTCGATACGATAAACCACCTGTTGGATCCAATGTCTTGGCCAAGACGATCAGGAATTCACCCGTTGGATCGAATGCGAATGTGGCTGCTCGAGTTTCGACTGGGGCGGAGAGGGGACCGGGTTCAATATACGCATCGACGGGAATTTCATTGCCTATAGGCTCGCCAGTTAGTAGGCTGAACAATCTTACTGCGAACGACAAATTGCCTGGGGTTGGCACGTTATAGCCAACAGCGATACGTGTTCCGTTACGATTTGATTTAATGGCCGGGGAAAGCCAGCTTGGTCCACCAATTTCCATTCCGTTGTTACGAGGCATTCCAGTTGCGATATCCAAGACTCGAATCGACAATATGTCGTCTCGTCGGTGGGTCGTAACCAGCACTTGTGGTTGGCCGACGAGTTCCGCGTGAATCAGCGTCCCGTCGAGGGGGATCAAATGCTGGAGGAATGGAAGATCATGTAGCATAGATCCGATTTGTTGGCGGCATAATGACTCTTGGTCCTTAAGATGTGGACTGTCTTGAACAATCTTCAGCCGTTCGATTGCCGAAGTTAAGGCCAACGGTGAATCATTCTGGCGAATGGCTCGATCGGTTGTTTCCTGTAAAACATCCGAGATGGCTGCTTGGGTCTTCATCCGTTGCCGTTCAGCATCTTCGCGGGCGCTATTGGCTGCCGCTGCTTGCTCATCGGCATGCTCTTTTTGTTTCCTCGCGATTTGAAGAGCCTTGTTCGTCTTTCCTTCTTCGATGGCGATCGCTTTAGCGTGCTTTGTGGTCACTACGCCCCAAATAATGGCGGCCACCATTGTTAACAATGAGCACACGGTGGCTAACGCGACGGATGTCTGATGGTTTCTGAACCAACGTTTGGTGGAAACGGTAATCGGTTCCCGCCAAGCGGAAACTGGCTCGTCGTTCAGCCATCGTTCAACGTCCTTCGCAAGCTCCAAGGCGGTTGGGTAGCGATCCTCCGGGCGAAAAGACATCGCCTTGAGGACAATCGCTTCCAGAGCCTTGGGGACTGTCGAAGCGACCGCTGTCGGGTTGCGAAAATCACCGCGTGTTATCTTCTCGTAGTCTTTTCCATCAAAGGGTGGAATGCCGGTCACAATGCAATAGAGAATCGACCCGAGACTGAAGATATCCGAGGGAGGTCCGAGCTTGTCAACGAAGCCGCTGGCCTGCTCGGGAGACATATAAGCAGGCGTTCCTTTTTTATCGCCCACCTTCGAATGATCCGACAGATCCGAATCGGCGCGAATGTTGATGGTTCCTTGCCCGTCCTCTGAACGGTGCTCGATGTCGCGGCCGGTGATCTTCGCAAGTCCCCAATCCGCGATCAATGTCTCGCCATATTCGCCAAGAATAATGTTGTCCGGCTTTAAGTCCCGGTGGATGACCCCGCGACTGTGCGCGTACGCGACTCCCTCGCAGACGCGTTGGTATTTATTCAGAAGGCTGCGTAGCCCCGTATCGCCGGTACTTCCGGTGTGTAGACGTCTGATGGCGTTGGTGAGGGTGCCGGATTGCGACGGTTCGCGGAGGATCGATTCGATGGCCGCGCTTAGCGCTTGATCATGATCGTTATCGGACTGGAAGGCAAAAGACTTCCAAGCGGTTTCGAGCGCCGTTCGATTTTGGCTGGATCGATCACGCTCGAAAGCCCACAAGGTTTTCAGCAGCGAGTAATCGGACTTATTCCGCGGTCGCGCATGGAACGATTCGATGGCCGTATGGAGCCGTGGATCACCAAACACCCGCATGATGAAGCATGGTGATAGGCCGTTGTTTGGCTCGGAGGGGAGCATCTCGTTCGTGATGTCATAGACGGGCACAATGTTGGGATGTTCGAGTTTCGCGCTAATGGCCGATTCACGGCGGAGCAAGGACCACGACTGTTCCCGAACATTGTTACTCAGGTCGGATTTCGGAATTTTTAAGGCTACCCGTCGCGCCATCTGGGGATCGAGAGTCAGCCAGACTTCTCCTTGGCCACCGACTCCTAGGCAATCGATGGGCTGGAATCGGGCTACACGTGGAAGTCGACGGCCAATAAGCGATTCACGAAAGTCACGTATGGCGGCATTGTGTACTTTCGGCACTTCGTCAATGTAGTCGGGGAATCGTGCAAGAAAGTCGTTCAGCGACGGCCATTCGCCACGGCGGAGCATTTGGTCGAATTCGATTCGCAAAAGATCCTCAAAGTGCCTAGCTTTGTTCGGTGAGGTTATTCGATCCAGGTAACGCTCAAGTTGCGGTCGTTCGGCAAGGTTCCAGTCGGCTTCGAATTCGTCGAGGATTTTCTCGATTGCGAGCCAGTTATCGTCTGGCTGAGGAGATGTCTGCGAAGGCATGTCGTTACCCCTAGCGAAACACAGAGTACGTACTTCGTTGTGCTCATTCGGCGAACAGCAGTTTAACTACTGAGTTGTAGATGTGCCAGACGCATGGGGTACTTAGAGACATCGGAGCATGTCCGCTGCGGGGGAGGGCGTGGCGATGGGCCGTGGGCGGAATGGAGGCGTCGAGTGCGGTCAAGATGCGCCGCCGTTTGGCGGCGATTTCTTGGGGGAATCGGGGCGTTACACGGTCATGATAAGCGGCCTCGCCACGTCGAGGCTGTCGAGCAATGCGAGGAAGGGCTGGAAATCCTCTTCCTTGCCATTGTGCGGCGTCGCGATCATGAGCAGCAGGTGCCGCGTTTGTTTTCCGAGCGCTTCGGCGAGCCGGTATCGGCCGGTCTTGCCCAGCTTCGAGCCGAATTGGTGGGCGGCCAGGTTGTGGGCCTCGTCGAAGACGACGAGATGCCCGCCAGCCGCGCAATGCTTAATGGAAAAAGGAAGCATCCCCAAAGTCCTGGGTAGATGGGAGGTTTGCGGGAGAGACCAAAGTCGGAAAGGTTGGGGCGGCTGGGGCCTCGGTTTTTCTGGGCGGGGACAAAGAAAAAAGGAAGCATCCCAAAAGTCCTGGGCGGATGGGTGGTTTGCGGGAGAGACCAAAGCCGGAAAGGTTGGGGCGGCTGGGGCCTCGGTTTTTCTGGGCGGGATTGCGTGTCGCTCGCGGGGAAAAAAGGAAGCATCCCCAAAGTCCTGGGCGGATGGGTGGTTTGCAGGAGCGACCAAGAAAAAGGAAGCATCCCAAGAGTCCTGGGCAGATGGGTGGTTTGCGGGAGAGACCAAAGCCGGAAAGGTTGGGGCGGCTGGGGCCTCGGTTTTTCTGGGCGGGATTGCGTGTCGCTCGCGGACGGGCCATTGTGCCGGGATCGCGGCGCATCTGGCGAAGGAACGCGAGGAGCTCGTGGAAAGTTCGTTTTTCTCAT
>JBJTOW010000165.1:0-3364 GCA_046074805.1 Planctomycetota bacterium
AGCAGGTCGAATCGCGCGTCGTCCGCAGAGTTGCCGGCCAAGCCGCCAGCAGCCACCGTACCTCCGGGCAGTCGCCAGCCGCGGCCGTCGCCATCAATGTCGATCAGCACGCGGTCGCCAACCGTCAGCCCCAAATAGCCAGTGGGCAGGTCAGCCGTTTGGAAGGTTATCGACGCGAACCGGCAAGCGAACCAATCGCGATCACCAAGTCCGGCCGCCGACCACGCGTCGTAGGCGGCAATCACCGCAGTTGCGAGATCGGACGCGGCGAGCGGCGCGGTGCCGGGAAGTTGGCCAAGCAATCGATTGGTAGCCGTGTCGTCAAGGCTGCCACCGGCTCGAAGAGCTGAAGTAGTGACCGTGAAGTCGTAGGTGATGGGCCTATTTGTTATCAGACTAATCGCCGACACGACATAGACCCCAGGCCCAGGCGCGGTGAATTGGAAGTTCTCATCGAGACCACGGCCTGCCAACAGTTGATTGCCGGGTCCGAGAATGCGCAAGTACCCTTCGCGATAAGTGGCATCATTCGCGGTGAAATTAAATTCCTGTCCCTTGACAGCTTCGAAGCGGAACGAGTCATCGCGTTCGGCCGTCGTGACCGAGCCTTTCCACGGAATACCAATCGGCAATTCGGGAAGCGCGGAGACGTCTCGAATCTGAAATGAATAATCCAGTGTGTAATGGGCATATGGGTCGACGACGATCCGGTACTCGCCGGATTCCGGCAGGAAATAGGCGCCTTCAAAGGAGCGGTACCCCAAGTCGTAAGTGGCCAATTCTCCTCCGCTACCATTACCATAGCCTCCCACAACAACACCGCTAGGCGTAATGACACTAATCGCGTCAAAGCCGGAGGTATAGTCACGGGGCGATATAAGGCTGGCGAGCAACCGTTGCCCAACGGTGCCTTGGAAGGTGTACTCGTACCTGTCTCCTGGTCGATCGACCGATACATTCACCACTTGGCCCAGCGGCGGAAGCGGATTGACGATCGGCGTCCGGCTTCCCACCGCAAGCTGGAATGAATCCTGTCTTAACGGGTTCTGGTGTGAAACACTCAGGTAGTACGTGCCTGCGGCTTTGACTTCCCAGTCGAAGCCAGTCGACAGGTAGCCGTGGGTAATGAACTTACCCGAGGCGTCCATGATCCGCGCGAAGCCATCGCCCGAGTGCGACACGTCGGTGGGGTCCCAAACGTACAACCTCTCTCCGCCTATTGCCTGATATTGAAACACGGCGTTTTCGTATCCGGATATCGCCACGGTAACGGGGGTATCGACGGACAGCGACGCATCAGACGTCGCATTCAACAAGCGGAATTGGAAGTCGCCAAGGCGGTCTGAGAAACTCTTCACGACAAGTCGATACTCGCCATCCTGCGGCAACACCAGCAGCGGCTCAAACGAGCTGCTGTAGTAGTCGTAGCCGCCATTGAAACTAGCGCTGACAGCATTTGAAGGTGAGTACAGCTCGAACCGAACCAACGATTCGTAAGAGGTGTAAAATGCCTCCCGGTCAAGCAGCGAATCGAACAGTAATCGCTGTCCCGCAACGCCTTGAAAGCGGTACTCGCGTACTGTGCCCGGCTCACACAACACCGATGCATCCAGACACCCCGCCAAAGGCGTCGAGCTATATCGGAAGATTCGAACGCTATTCCCGAAATACTCGTAAATCGGCAACAGGACATTGTCCGAACTATCCACGGCGAGGTTCGCTAGAGTCTCGGCGTAGTAGTAGTGAGAGCCCTTAAGGGCCACATCTCCGCGATAGCGCCAAGTATCGCTTTCCAATCGGATCAACCGGTTATCCCCACTCCCGAGCAGTAAATCGCCGTTGCTCAAAACGGCGATCTGATTTAGTCGAGCCGCCCCGTGCTGGGCCGGGTTGCCAATGGTTCCGAGCGACGCACCTGTCCCCGCTGCGAATCGATAAACCAGTCCGGAGGCGTTGCTCGAAACCAGTAACGTTCCATCCACGGTGAACGCGAGGCTTGAAATCTGCGACAATCCTACCGCCGCGCCGTCGACGAAAATGCCTAAAGCGTTTCCATCCGAGCTGTAGCGGAGAATTTTCTCGGAGTTGTTACCCGTGGCGACATAGAGATTTCCATCCGGGCCAAACTTCATGGCCGCGACGCGGGTAAGTCCACCAGCGCCATTCGCGACGAACGGGCCGAGGTACTGCCCGGTATCCGCATTGAAGCGACCAATCGAGTTTTGATACGGCGAGCCGACAAACAGTTCCCCCGAGCTATTGACCGCCAAAGACTGTAATTCATAGCCAGCGGCTTCGACATTGATGGGCTGTCCGATGACCGCGCCGGTTGAAGGATTGAGTTCGACAATGCGGCTGTTCAGGCCGAGCAGACCGAACAGGCGGCCGCTTGGCGCGAAGGCAAGTGGACCGACGTTCATAACTTGTGAGCTGGGCGGCGACCACGCGAATCCCGCTCCGTAAGCGACACCGATCTGAAGCGGGGTGATCGTGGTTTCCGGTGTCGTCAAACGATAGTGAAAGGCTGTGCCGGCTCCCGCCCCTCCGGCGGTGAATCGCAACCAATAGTCGCCCGTCGCCGGCGCCACAAATTCGTGATCGCCGCACAGGCCGTTGCTCAGAAAACTGAATACCTGGGATGACGAGGTATTGTAGAGGGCCCACGAGCCGTCGCAGTTTGCGTAATCGGCGTCGTAGGCGTCGAAGTAAAGCCGCTGGCCGGCTTCCGCCTGGAATCGCACGAATTTCGCTTCACCTGCGGCTGGCCGCGTGTCGAGGCGGAGCGAATCGAACGGCAAGACGGGCGAATCGGATAGGTCTAGCAAGCGGAGGTTGAAGTTCCCCGTCGCGCGACCGGCGCCGTCGACCCGCAAACGATAGGTGCCGGAATGCGGCATTTGCCAGACATATCCGTTTTCGTTCGCGCCGTACCCGCCACCCCAGCTGCTTCCATCCGGCAGCAAGAGACTGAAAGACAGGTTTTCCGCGGTCCCGTTCAATACATCGAAATACAGGCGTTCGCCGGCCGCGGCCTCGAACGTGTATTCCTTCATGTCTCCCGGACCGGATATCACGCCGGAAATCGTCGCGTCCCGATCCGCCACCGCCGTCACCGTGGCGGTCGCGCGGTAGGCCATGAAGGAGTAGTTTTGAGCGGGTTCCCGCCCGCTATCGAACACAAGGTAGTAGTCGCCGGGCACCGTCGCGTTAAATTCAATATCGCCGCCCGCGCAGGTGGTGCCCGATGACGCTAAACGGTCCGCATGGATGATTTGCAATTGGGTGTCGCAGTTGAAGTTACCGATTCCCGCAATGTAGATCGTTTCGTTGGCGGCGGCGGCGAAGAGGTAGAAGTCGGCGTGTC
>JBJTOW010000166.1:0-4494 GCA_046074805.1 Planctomycetota bacterium
TCAAAGCTAGAACTTGGGGACGCGCGCCATGCATCGAAACCGCGAGCACGGCGGGTGACAGGCGTTGCGGCGGACTTGCCGTCCGTCGTGCGCCGCAAGCGAAGATCCGATCCAGCACCTACAAGTTGCAACTCGTAATTCGCAATTCGTAACTCAAAACTCGAAAAATCCCATCAACTGGCCTCCGACCCTGAGAGCACACTTTTCATGCGCACGAATCCGGTTAAGCAGAAACTACGGCGCGGCGAACCGACCTACGGCACTTGGCTCTCGCTGGGCGACTTGTACGCGACCCGCGTTCTGGCTCGTATGGGCTGGGACTGGTTGACGTTGGACATCGAGCACTCGGCGATCGACTGGTCTCAAGCGGCGATGATTTTCGGGGCGATCGCGGATGCGGGCGGCGTGCCGTTGGCCCGGGTTCCGGAAGGCAATCACCATTTGATCAAACGCGTTTTAGACGCGGGCGCATGGGGCATTGTGGTGCCGATGGTCGACACCGTGGAACAGGCTCGAGCGGCGATTGCGGCGGCGAAGTATCCGCCGGTTGGCAATCGCAGTGTCGGTGGCGGCATGCACTCGATGAATTTCGGCGCGACGGCCGGCGACTATTACGCGAAGGCCAACGACGAGATTCTGGTGGTGTTGCAAACGGAGAGTCCGGCGGGCGTCCGGAACGCCGAGGCGATTTATAGCCTGCCTGGTTGCGACGCGATTTTTATCGGACCGAACGACCTGCGGGCCCAGATGCGTTCCCCGGACGGCAAGGATCCGACGCCGGAAGAGCATGAAGCGGCTATTCAACGCGTGATTGAAGTCGGCAAGAAGGTCGGCACGCCGACCGGCATCCACGAGATGGACGCCGCTGGCGCCCTGAAGCGGGCGGGCCAGGGTATGCAGTTTCTGGCCGTAGGCAGCGACCTCCGCATGATGACGGTCAAGTCGCAGGAGTTGCTCGCCGCGCTCCGGCCGGCCGCCGGAGCCAAGGACGTCGCGCGGTATTAAACGGCAGAGTGGGATCAGCGTTCGCGTTTCGGACCGCGGCGTACCCTAGCGGATCGTGGCGGAGCTTGGCGGATCGTCACGGAATGTGGTGGTCTGTGGCGGACCGTCGCGATCCGCCCACATTCGGGGCGATGGGAGTTTGCTCATGGCCGTCTATCTTCTAGCGACGCTCGACACGAAAGGTCCCGAGGCGGCTTTTGTCCGGGACCGTTTGGTGTCGGTTGGGTTGACGGTGCGATTGGTGGACACCGGTTGCCTGGGTGTGCCGAGCGTCGCGCCCGATATTTCCCGGGAACACGTTTTCGCGGCCGCCGACACAACGCTCGCCGCGGCAGGTGCCAGTTCCAGGGGCGACGCGGTAGCGGCGGCGGCGGTTGGCGCCGAGCGGTTGGTGCGAGCCGCGTTCGCCGCCGGGGAGCTTGACGGAGTCGTCGCGCTGGGCGGATCCGCTGGCACGACGATTGGAACGGCCGCCATGCGAGCATTGCCGCTGGGCGTGCCCAAACTGATGGTCAGCACGCTCGCCTCGGGCCAGACCCGGCCGTTTGTGCGTGACAAAGATATTTTGATGCTCAACCCGATCGTCGACATCGCGGGGTTGAATCGCGTGAGCCGCCCGGTGCTGGCGGAAGCCGCCGCGGCGCTCGCGGGCATGGTCAAGTTCGGTCTCGGAACGGTCTCTCCGTCGAGTTTCGGCGGCGAACAGGCGGACGCGCCGGCGAGCCGTCCACTAGTCGCCGCGTCGATGTTTGGCGTCACCACGCCGTGTGTGCAGCGAGCGCGCCAGGAACTCGAACAGGCCGGCTACGAAGTGCTCGTTTTTCATGCGACTGGCAACGGTGGCGAGGCGCTTGAATCGCTTGTGGCCGACGGTGTCATTGCGGGTGTTTTGGACATCACGACCACCGAACTGGCGGACGAGTTGGTCGGCGGCGTGTTGTCGGCGGGTCCGCAGCGGCTGACGGCCGCCAGTCGCGTTGGCGTGCCGCAGGTCGTGTCGGTCGGCGCGCTTGACATGGTGAACTTCGGGCCGCGCGAGACGGTCCCCGCGCGGTTCTCGGACCGTCGCTTCCATATCCATAATTCGGCCGTGACGCTGATGCGGACCACGCCGGCGGAGAACGCGGCGCTGGGCGCGGAAATCGCCCGCAAAGTGGCCAATTCGAACGGTCCCGCCGCGATCCTATTGCCGCTCCGCGGAGTCTCGGCGCTCGACCGCGACGGCCAACCGTTCAACGATCCAGAAGCGCGCAAGACGCTTTACGACGCCATCCGCGCCGCCTGGCGGCGAGTTGGCCTACCGATTGTCCGGGAGTGGGGGCATGTCGAAGGGCCGGGCGAAAGGCGCGTCGAAGGGCGCGGTGAAGGGCACGGCGAAGGGCAGGGCGAAGGACGCGTCGAAGGGCATAGCGAAGGGCAGGGCGGCGCAGTTCAGTTGGCTGTGCCGCGAGTGTTGAGGGAGATGGATTGTCACATCAACGACGAGGCTTTCGCGGTGGCGGCGGCGCGGGAGTTGATTTCATTGATGAAGTGGCGCGAGTCGGCTTTGGGAGGACGTATCGATGGGGTTGTTTCGCAGGGCTGAGATCCTGGAGCGATTGCGGGCCAAAGTGGCGGCCGGCTCGCCGATTGTGGGTGGCGGCGCGGGCACGGGCATTAGCGCGAAGATGTCCGAGGCGGGCGGGGTCGATCTGCTGGTGATTTACAACTCGGGCCGCTTCCGCATGGCGGGCCGCGGGTCGTTGGCGGGCATGATGCCGTATGGGGATGCGAACGCGATCGTCATGGAGATGGCGCGTGAGGTCTTGCCGGTTGTGTCGCGCACTCCGGTGCTGGCTGGCGTTTGCGGCACCGATCCTTTCCGGCTCATGAAATTGTTTCTCCGCGAGGTGGACGCGGCCGGTTTCTCGGGGGTGCAGAACTTTCCGACTGTTGGTCTCTTTGATGGACGTTTCCGCCAGAATTTGGAGGAGACGGGCATGGGCTACGGGTTGGAAGTCGACATGATTCGGCAGGCTAACGAACTCGGGATGCTCACCACGCCTTATTGCTTTCAACCCGATGAAGCGGCGGCGATGGCTGCCGCCGGGGCTGACATTCTCATTCCGCACATGGGCCTGACAACCAAGGGCGCGATCGGGGCCAGCACCGCTGTGACGTTGGAAGCATGTGTGCCGGCCATCCAAGCGATGCATGACGCCGCGCGGCGGGTCAAGCCGGACATCCTGGTGCTGTGCCATGGCGGTCCGATCGCTGAACCGGCCGACGCGCAGTACATCCTCGACCGCACCGAGGGGATTGTGGGCTTTTACGGGGCGAGCAGCATGGAGCGATTGCCGGTCGAGCCAGCGATTCGCGACCGGGTCCACGAATTCACGCAGTTGCGTTTTTCGAACCGGCGTTAGGCGTAGTGGGTACGAGGGGACGCTAGCGAAGTTAGCGGTCGGTGGCTTCGAACCGTTCGCGATCGGTCAGCGTGATATCTACGGACAGGCGTTGCCCGCGGCGATGGATGACGACCGGCACGGTGCGGCCGACGCCAGCCAAGCTGACGAGGTTGACAAGCTGGTTGTCGTCTTGGATCGGCTTGCCGTCGAATTCCAGGATCACGTCGTCCACGAGGATGCGGGCGACGGCGGCGGGCGAGTTGGTGGTGACTTGGCTGACACGGGCGCCAGTCACTTGTTCCAGCCCGAGCCGTCGCGCGGTTTCGTCGTTGAAGCGGCTATCCAGATGCACACCCAGGTAGCCGCGGACGACGACGCCCCGTTCGATCAGCTGCTGGGCGACCGCCATGGCCATGTTAATGGGAATGGAGAACCCAATACCGTCATTGCCACCCGAATTGCTGGCGATGGCCGTGTTGAGTCCGATGACTTCGCCGCGGAGATTCATCAACGGACCGCCGCTATTGCCGGGATTGATCGCGGCGTCGGTCTGAATGAAGTCCTGGTAGGAGACGGTTTCCGAGCCGAGCTGCAAGTCGCGGCGGCCTTTGGCGCTGATAATGCCGAAGGTCACGCTGTGGCTGAGGCCGAACGGACTGCCGACGGCAAGCACATAGTCGCCGAGTTCCGCATCCGCGCTGTCGCCGACTTTAGCCGGGACGAGGTTCGGCGCGTTGAGCGACAAGACGGCGACATCGGTGCCGCGATCCGACCAAACTTTCGTCGGATAGAGCAGCCGGCCGTCGGCCGTGCGGATGCGAATTTTGTTGACCCGCGCGTTGCGGATGACGTGGCGGTTGGTGAGGACGTAATCCTGGCCTTTGAGGCGCACGATGACTCCGGACCCGGTTTCCTCGGCGGTGCGTCGTTCCCCCTCGGGGCGTTCGGCGTCGATATGCACAACCGTGGGGCGAATGTAGGCGACCACTCGCCGGAGCAACCGTCCCTCGTTTTCCAGATGCTGCACGTCGGCGGCGATCTGAGCGGCCATCCGTTCGCGATCCGACGGCTGTTGGCCGAGTGCCAGGGGCGCGTTGGTTGC
>JBJTOW010000167.1:0-4633 GCA_046074805.1 Planctomycetota bacterium
CTGGCTGAACCGGCCGTAGCCGAGCCAAACGAAGAGAAAACAACGCTAGCCAAGCCAGATCTAACCAAGCCGGTTGTCTCCCAGCCAGCTCTAACCGAATCGCCGGTAGCCGAATCGCCCACGAGCGGACCAGAGGAAACCAAACCAACCGCCGCTGAATTTTCCGCTTCTGGGCCGGCAACAGCCGCCTCGTTGCTGCTGTGGGTCGGCGCTGGCGTGGGCGGCGGATTGCTGCTTGCTATTGGCATCTTTTTCTCAATCGCGTGGCTGCGTGGACCTCCTGAACGCCAGCAGGCGAAGTTCCCCGACGATACGGGTTCCGGGGAGGCAGTCGTTGGCGACGCCAGCCCAGCTGAAACATCGCCGGAAGGAACCGCGTCGAGTGGCCTTTCGACGCCATTGGCGGCAGGGAACGGTTCAGCCACACCGTCGTTGCCGACAAAGCCAGCCCCAGCATCTACCGCCATCACCGGCACGACGCCTGTCAGCGGCGGTCCAACTAACTTGGACCAGCCCGTCGCCTCTTCCGTCAACCCTGCCGACAACGCGGCCGCGAGTCCGTCCACCCCCTCGTCTGAAACGCCGCCCAAGAATCCGTCCGCAGGCTCAACCGCAAGTCCGGCCATTAAGCCGCCCGTCGCACCAGATGCCCAGGCGGCGTCGAAAACTTTAGCGGGCGGGGGTGGTGGTGAGGCGCCACCCGAATTTGCTCCGTTTGCACCGGACGTCACGCTACCCGGAAAGTCGGCGGGACCGGTTCCGGTCGCGGGACGATTCGCCGGATTATTCACCGAGGGTGTCGCGGACACGACGACACCCGCCTCGGTCGTGGCGACTCGTCCGCGAAATCCGGGTGGTGATTCGGCCAGTTCCGTTCCCACGGACGAGGAGATTCGTCGGCCGCGGCCTCGGGAAATCGATCTAGCGGCGCGTATGGCCGATCCGCTGCAAAAGCTTCGTGTTCAAGAGATGGCGCTTCTTGATTTCACGCGGTTCATGTCCGACCTGAGCACCGTACCCATCACGCTTGACGCCGACAGCCTGCGTTTTCGCCGACTTTCGCCGCGCACGGCGGTGTCGGTGGAAGTCGAGCAATCGACGGTTGGCGAAGTTTTGAAAGCGGCGTTGTCCCCATTGCAGTTGGGGCTACAAATGGGCGATGGCCAAGCTCGCCTCACCGACTTGTCGTTGTTAGCGGCCGAATCAAGGCAACGGATGCACGACGTGGCCGACCTGACAGGTGGCGACGCGCAACTGGCGTCGGCGCTTGGACAGTGGATTCGGGAACTCGTCATGCCAGGCACATGGGCGGAGGATGGAGGGGCGGGCCGTTTGGTCCCGTCCCCCAACGGGCTTTCGATCGATCATCGCGAATTGGCCCACCATCAGGTGTTGTTCCTATGCGACAAACTTCGAACGGCGAGGAAGTTATCTCCTCGGGGCAAGTTTGCCCCATCATCGCTGGCGGTAGCGGCAGTTCCCAATCGCGCCCGCAGTCAACTCGCCACGCCAATCCGACTTAACTTCAACCGGTCAACGCGTTTCACGCAGATCCTGGAACGGCTGGGCACCGTGGCGGGCGTGACGATCCTGGTTGACTGGACCGCCCTACAAGCGGCAGGCTGGACGCCCGAGACCATGGCGAAGCTTTCCGTGGATGGAAAGAGTCTTTCGGAATCGCTCGAGATGTTGCTGACGCCTCGCGAGTTGACCTTTCGAACGGTCGACGAAACCACTTTGGAAGTCACAACTCCAACGGCGCTAGTGGGACATGTCGAATGGGAACTGTATCCAATCCGAGATCTTGTGGCGCCTGGAGTCGACGTACCGGCCATCATCGATCCATTGCGAGACGCGGTCGCGGCCGAACCGATCGCGGCCCCGAATCTGGAAACCGCCATGCGGTGGGACGAACCCAGCGGCGCCGTGTTCGTGGCTTTGCCCGAACCTCATCACAAGGTGATCGCCCGTTGGTTGAGCGAACGCCGAGCGGCCGCGATTGTTTCCCCAACGCCGGCGCCGATGGCGGTGGAAAAGCGGTAGGGATCCGTTCAGTTCCCCGGCATCGGGCGGCCGTCCGAGGCGTCATCGTCCAGAGCGTCGGGATTGACGAGTCGTGGAAAGGTGATGACGCCACGTCGCGACGAGGTCGTTCGCGTTCGACTTTCGCCAGTCGCGGCGGCTGACAAGTTCGGTGTAGCAGGCGGTATCGCGTCAGAAGGAATCGCGGCGGGAGGTGGCGCGGCAGGCGGTAGCGGTGTCATCGCAGGCGGTATTGTGGCGGCCGGGTTTGTCGCGGTCGCTGAAGCGGTCGTGGCGGCTGGAGTGGTTTCGCATTCGTCTTCCAACGCGTCGTCGACTCGCTGGCCATCTTCCAATTCAATAATGTCTCGGGCGTATTCGCCATTGGCGTCTTCGTCGGTTGCCCGGAGTCCGTTCAGGGCGACAGATGGTGGGAGATTGCCAGCCAACGGCACTCGAGGGGGAACGCCAGCCTCGGTCGCAAACACCGTCGCGGCCCCCAGCAGTGGATCTCCCAGGCCATGGTTTGCCATACCCGTGTCGCCAATGCCCAACTCGCTCGGGTGGAGACTTTCCAACGCATCGGGCATGAACTCGTCCAGTGCCGAAGGCGGCGCGAAAGCCACGCCGGACATGGCCGCCGCCGCAGTCCCCAGGACCACTGGGGCGCGAACGGCGGCGACGGCCGATTTGGATGTCGAAGCTGAACGACTCGAAGCGCCGACAAGCGGGGATGCGGCATTGCCGCGAGACGCTGAAACGGGCCCGGTGGTGCCTGTAGCGGCCAGAGCGGGGCTACTGGCGGCAATGCCGCTGAGCGAGTTTGCCGCCGGCGATGAGGCCAGAGGGCCGGAGGAGGGCTCGTTTTGCAGCTGTTCCCACTGTTCGACGGTCATCAACACTTCGCGGGCTTGCGAACCGGCGTAAGTGCCAACGATACCGTCTTCGGCCATGAAATCGATCAACCGAGCGGCTCGACCGTAGCCGATTCCGAGGGCCCGTTGCAGCAGCGAGCAACTGCCGCGGCCTTCGCGGATCACCACATCGACGGCCGATTCGTAGAGTTCGTCGCGTTTCCGCAGCTTTTCCATCAGCCCGCCCTCGCCCTGGTCTTCGCTTTCCACCTTCATATTGACCAGTTCGGACACGAAGTTTTGCTGGCGGCCACGACTGCAGCAATCGACTAGCCGCGTGATTTCGTCGTCGCCCAGGTAAGTGCCTTGGCCGCGGAGCAGGGTGCTGGTGCCGGGCCACAGGAACAGCATGTCGCCGTTGCCGAGCAATTTGTCGGCGCCCATTTCATCGAGCACCACGCGGCTATCCACGCGGCTGGCGACCTGGAAGGAGATCCGCGCCGGCAGGTTGGACTTAATCAAGCCGGTGATGACATCGACGGTCGGCTTCTGCGTGGCGAGGATCAAGTGGATCCCGACCGCGCGGCTCTTCTGGGCCAAGCGGATAATGTGCTGCTCGACTTCCTTGCCGGCCGTCATCATCATGTCGGCGATTTCGTCGGCCACGATCACGATGAATGGCAACTGTTTGGGGATCGACCCCCAGGCGTCGTCGTCCTCAGGCTGGAGGCGGTGCCGCAATTCGTCTTCACCCAACTGGTTGTAGTTGCTGATGTGGCGCACGCCAGCGCGGGCTAGCAGCGCGTAGCGTTCCTCCATTTTTTCCACACCCCACGCCAAAATCGCCTCGGCCTTTTTCATGTCCGTGACGACGGGGTGCATCAGATGCGGCAACCGTCCGTAGCCGCTGAGTTCGACCATTTTGGGGTCGATCATGATCATCCGCACTTCGTCGGGACGGCGTGTCATGAGGATCGACGAAATGATGGCGTTCAGGCAAACGCTTTTGCCTGTGCCCGTTCGTCCGGCGATCAGCAAGTGGGGCAGGGTGGAGAGATCGACAGCCAACGGGTTTCCCGACACGTCCTTTCCGAGGAACAACGGGATCCGCATCTTCTTGATCTTGCCGTTGGTTTCCTCGATCACTTCGCGTAGTCGAACGACTTGCCGTTCCTCATTGGGAACTTCGATGCCGACGGTGTTCTTACCCGGGATCGGCGCGACGATGCGAACGCTGGGCACCCGCAACGCGATCGCCAGATCGTCCGCGAGGGCGGTGATCTTGGACAGCCTTAAGCCGGCTTCCAATTCCACTTCGTATTGGGCAATCACCGGCCCCGTCTCGATCTCGACGACCCGCACCTGGAAACCGAAGTCGGCGAAAGTTTTTTCGAGCACTTTCGCTTTGCGGCGGACTTCCTTTTCCTGGCTCTCCCAGTCGATGTCTTCGCCGGCGACCAAGAGGTCAATGCCGGGTAGCTCGTAGTCGTCGACGGCCGGATCGCGGCCATCCTCTTGGAGTTCGGCCAACATCGCCGAACGGGCGTCCCGAGTTGAACGCGACTTGAAATGCGGGCCTTGAGCGCCGTTTCCACCCGTGGAATTCGCGGCACCCGCCGCCTCGCCTGAATCATCCGAATCGGAATCGGAACTGGCATCATGGCCTGCCGTTCGAGCCGCGTTTCGACCGGCAGCAATGGCATCCGGATTCTCGGACTTGTGGGCTTGGCTCGAGTTCACTCCTCGCCCACGCCCGC
>JBJTOW010000168.1:0-4738 GCA_046074805.1 Planctomycetota bacterium
GGTCAGCGCCACCGATGGCGTACACCTCCAGTTGCGGTTCTTCGATCGGTCCCGCCGGCTCGACCGGCTTCGCCGACGGCAAATCCAACAACTTGACGATTTCCTCCAGCTTCTCGACACGTTCGGGCTTGCCCGACACCAACAAACGTTGGTTCAGCGCGTCCGGCGAAATCTTCAGCGCGCCGTCGGGAGCCGCGTTGATGTTATCCGGAATACCGAGCAACGGCCGAGCGGCGATCAGCAACTGGTCCGTGGTCACGTTTTCCAGCTGCAACACAACAAGCTTGTCATTGCGGTTCGCCTCGGGATCTTCCACCGCCGCGATCAGGTCGCGAATGGCACGCAGCCGGCCAGCCGATTCGCGCACCAGCAACTGCTTCGACTGCGCCAAGGTCATGACCTTGCCCTGCGGCCCAATCAATTTCCCGATCTCTTTCTCGGCGTCCTCAGGCGTGAGCTTCTTCAACGGGAACAAGCACCGCACAAGCTCGAACCGACCGCGTTTGTCCAGTTCCGCGATGGGAACCAGCTCAATGAGCTGATCGGGCAGCTCGTCCTCGACATTCAACAGCAACAAGAGCCGCTCGCGGCGAATAAGCACGTAGCCTTTCGTCAGCAGCACACCGTTGATCAAGTCGATCGCTTCTTCCGGCGTGTACGTCCGGGAGTCTGTGTAGTTGAAGGTTCCGGGCGGCGGCGCGTCGAGAGTCAACGATAGGTCCGCTTGTGTGGCGAACCATTCAAGAACGTCCTTCCAGGGCGCGAACCGGAAGGCGAACTTCAAACGACGTTCGCCGTCGGCTCCCACCACCGCAGGCGCCGGCTTGGAGGTCTCCACTGTCTTAGACATGTCGGCCGGCTTCGCGCCGTCAGCCGTCGCGGCCACAGGCGGTTTGGCCGGGTCCGTCGGCTTCGGCATGTCTTCCGGCTTGGCCGGCTTCGACGCGTCGGCTGCTGTCGCCGATTCGGTGGCGTCAGGTTTCGTCGTGTCAGGTTTCGTCGTGTCAGGTTTCGTGGCGGCAGTCGCATCCGCCCCAGGTGTCTTCGACGCCGTGGGCAGGGGACCAGCGGCGATGCCGGCGAGCCGTTCCCAGGCGTTGCGTTGATCGCGATTGAGCTTCGCGGACAGTTCGCGTTCGTAGCGACTGCGGGCGGACGCGCGTTCTTGCGACGTGCCTCGAGCCAAATCGGTGGCTCGACTCTGCAGTAGCTGGTCGATTTCCGTCCGTTGCTCGGGCAGCAACCCAACCCGATCGGCGATGTCCGGTTCGCCGAGCGTCGCGAGCCCGGCCCGGAATACGCGAATCTGCTGTAGCTTCACGAGTTGCGGCTCGTCGAGATTCATGAATCCCAGCCGCTCCGATTCGGCGACGAACGGCTTCATCTGAGCCGTTCGCTCATCCGCCGGCAGATCCTTCAGTTTCAGAGCCAGCTCGAGCGCTTCGCCTTCGCGTTGCTCGATCAGCGTTTCGAGCTTATTGATGACCTCATCGGAAAGCCCAAGCTTCTTGGCCACGTCCGGCTCGGTCGCCAGCGCCAACAAGCCGACAAACGCCGGATCGCCAGCCAGAATCATTCTGGGAACGGCCAAGCCCGCCCAGCAAGCCGCCGCCGTCAAAGCCGCCAGGAGGCACCAACGCCGCAGCGTCAGAATCCGCGAGCCACCCAAGGGACACCTCGTCTGCTACCGCAAAAATGAGTGTAAAGGCTTGAAAGCCTTGAGTTACCAACTTGTTTTATGGCCTAACACGGTCGCGACCAGCCTATCTTCGAAGACTGTCTCTTCGTCGCTGACCGGCCGCCTCTCCGCGTTCCGTCGCATCGAATGGCCGACGATTTCGCCTGCGCGTAGTTCCAAGCACAGAGTTTAACCCGGTCCAACGTTGCGAGTTGCGAACGGTCTAGCAGTCGCAACCTTTTTTCTGTTTTTACCATTTTCCGCAACCGATCCATCTTATCGTCGATCCGTGAATTCGATCCGCGCAAAAACGCCAACTATTCCGACTAAAGCGACCGTTACGGATTTGCCACAGAAGGGGAATCCAGTGTCGCCCGTGCTCTGGCCCGCCCTGGGAGTTGGCTGCGGAGGCAGCTAAACTACGTGACTTTCCGGCGTGCCGTGCCTAAACCGTTGGGCATCGCGACGGATCCAGAGTCGCCAATCAGAGAGAGTGCTGTCATGGAACTTGCGGGCAAAACGGCGTTGGTCACCGGCGGCGCGACCGGAATCGGGTGGGGCATCGCGAAAGCGTTGGCGGCGGCGGGTTGCCGAGTCGCCATTTCGGGCCGCCGCGAAGACGCGTTGCGTTCCGCCGTTTCTTCCTGGAGTGGTTCGCCCGCAATCGCGTGGCAAGTCTGCGATGTCGCGAACCGCGAGAGTGTCCGGCAGCTTTTCCAATGGTCCGCGACGGCGCTCGGATCGCTCGACATTCTGGTGAATTCCGCCGGCACCAACATCAAAACCCGTTCGATGGCGGAAATGCTGCCCGAGCAGTGGGACGAGGTCATGGCGATCAACGCCACCGGCGTCTACAACTGCATGTACTTCGCTCTTCCAGGAATGCGAGCGAAACGCGACGGACTGATCGTCAATATATCCTCGATCTCCGGTAAACGAGCGGCTCCGCTGGGCGGCGTCGCCTACGACGCTTCCAAATTCGCCGCCTCGGCGCTCGGCACCGCGGCTTGGAACGAAGAGGCCCCGAACGGCATCCGCATCACCAATGTCTTTCCGGGCGAAGTGAACACGCCGATTCTGGAAAAGCGTCCCGCGCCGGTCTCCGAGGAAAGCAAGGCGAAGATGTTGCTCCCCGAAGACGTCGCCGACATGGTTTTGGCGATCGCTCGTTTGCCCGCCCGAGCCCACGTGCCGGAGATCATCATCAAGCCGACCGCGCAGGATTATGTTTGACAGGTCTGTTTTGGCGTTTACGGAGATTGTCTCGCGACCGCAGGCATCGTCATGAGCACGCCGCATCGCATTCGACTTCGCGGCCCATGGGAATGCCGCCCACTCGCGTGGAGCGGATCGGAATGGGCCGATTCCCAAAATAGCTCATCGACAGTTCCGGCGGTGACGAATCCGCCGACGCCCGTCCGGACGATTCCAACCGAGCGTCCTTTGCCCGAGGCCGGCTTGCTCACGATGCCTTCGGACTGGTCGCCGATCGCTGGCCCGGATTTCCGGGGCCGTGTGCTGTTCACCCGCCGCTTTGGATGTCCGAGCGGCATCGTTGACGACGATCGTGTCGAACTGGTCGTTGAGGCTGTGGACCAGCGAGCGTCTATCGAGTTGAACGGACAGATGCTCGGGGAAACGCGATGGGGCGCCGGGCCGTGGCGTTTGGAAATCACAGATCGACTTCGGCCGGCTAACGAGTTGCGGATCACGGTCGACTTGCCCGCGGAACCGCGGGACCGCGGCGAACGAGCGGGAAAGCCGGGAGGGTTGATTGGCGAGGTCCGCCTCGAGATCCACGAGCACTCGCCAGGCATTGCGCGATGACGGTTTTTTGGCTCGCGGCCGCAGGGACTTTGCGGCCCGCTGATTGGGGCGGAAATCCCGCCAATACTTGACACTGGCGCGGCCGAAAACTACCGTGCCCACTTTTCCAAGGCGGCTGCGCGCTTTTCCAGCGGGAAAGCCCGCGTGGCATTCCGCAGTTGAAGGCGGGCTCGCCGGACGAAAAAAAGTCCCGAGCCGTCCAGTTATCCCCAAGGGGTCGTCGAGATGTCGCATTCCAAAGCTGGCGCCGCGCGTAGCGGTTCCCAGGACCAATTGTTGTTTTGGGGCTGCTTCGTGGCCCTGATCACGACAGCGTTCGGGTTTATCGCCCGCATGTTCCTGATCGGGACGTGGGAAAAAGAATTTGGGCTCGACCCAGCCGAATCGGGGCGCCTCGCGGGGATCGGCATTTGGCCATTCGCGGTCAGCATCATTGGGTTCAGCTTGGTCATCGATAAGGTGGGCTACAAGATTGCGATGTTCTTCGCCTTCTTCGGCCACTTGTTGTGGGCGGTGATGGGCGTAAGCGCCTTTTATATTTCCAAGGGCGGTAACAAGGAACTCGCGTATAGCTTGCTCTATTGGGGCAGTTTGATTTTAGGTTTGGCGAACGGCACGATCGAGGCGTTCATCAATCCGGTCGTCGCGACGATGTTCAGCAAGGAAAAGACCAAGTGGCTGAATATCCTCCACGCGGGATGGCCGGGAGGCCTAGTGGTCGCGGGCATGCTCACCATCTTCCTTGACTACCTGCCGTGGAGCATGAAGGTCGGCATGTTGGCGATTCCGGCGGTGATCTACTTCCTAATGCTTGTTCCGCTTAAGTTCCCGGTGCAAGAACGGGAGGCGGCTGGCGTTAGCTACAAAGAGATGCTCGCCGAATTCGGCGTCTTGGGCGCGTTGGTGGTCGGTTTCCTCGTCACATTGCAATTGCTCGACTTCTTCCCCGACTCGAATCAATTCATCTTCATCGCCATTGGCGTGTTGATCGTCGTTGGCTTCGGTATATACACGCAGGCTTTGGGCCGTCTGCTGATGTTCTTCATGGTGCTCGTGATGATGCCGTTGGCCACCACCGAAATCGGCACGGACGGCTGGATCACGAAGATTATGGAAGGCGTGGCCGACGGGAAATTCCATCCGGGCTGGATCCTGGTCTACACGTCGGCCATCATGATGGTGTTGCGATTCTTCGCCGGGCCGATCGTCCACAGCCTCTCGCCGCTCGGTCTG